>JABZOY010000143.1:0-2825 GCA_015255025.1 Haemophilus sp. | reverse complement strand
CCGTGAGACAACGGCAGAAGAAGTGGCTGAATTACTCAAAAATGCAAGCTCTGTGATCATCACACCAGGATACGGTATGGCGGTAGCACAAGCGCAATATCCAGTGGCTGAAATTACAGCGAAATTGCGTGAACGTGGCATTAACGTGCGTTTTGGTATTCACCCTGTTGCAGGTCGTTTACCGGGTCATATGAACGTGCTTTTGGCGGAAGCAAAAGTACCTTATGACATCGTGCTTGAAATGGATGAAATCAATGATGATTTCGCAGATACCGATGTGGTATTGGTTATCGGTGCAAACGACACCGTAAACCCTGCTGCAATGGAAGATCCAAACAGCCCAATCGCAGGTATGCCCGTGTTAGAAGTATGGAAAGCACAAAACGTTATCGTATTCAAACGTTCTATGGCGGTGGGATATGCAGGCGTTCAAAACCCATTATTCTTCAAAGAAAACACTCAAATGCTCTTTGGTGATGCAAAAGAACGTGTTGATGACATTCTTACTGCATTAAACAAATAAGCAAAAAATTGAAGTAAAACTGACCGCACTTTGAGAGATTAAAGTGCGGTTTTTTTTATATGTTTTTTAGTGCTTATATGATTAAATAACCTAACTTTAAGAAGTTATACACTAACTTTCTAAAATCAAAATAGGCGAGGAAACGATAAGATGAGATTTACATTACCACTACTATTATCTCTAACTTTGTTTGGTTGTTCTTTTGGTGGTTTTCAGCCTCCGCCACCACATGATCATTGGCGCTTACATAATTCTAGGGTTTTATTTCCTAACTCAGATCCTCAAGGACGTATTAAATTTCTTGACAGAAGACAAAAAGATATGTCGGATTGCGGTATGGATTTTGTGATAGGGGAAAGTGTTAATCCAGAAGTAAATCTTTGTTTAGAGAAAAAAGGTTGGTATCTAGAAGGCGGTCCAGTTTGTGAAGAAAGGCTAATGTGGGATAGTCCAATATGTACCCAATGGCGAAAAAAACACAGTAAACCTGATGCTAAGCCTTGGGGGTAAGTATTAGGTAGTACAATTTTCGTTTATTTCTCGATTTTTCTTTCCATTAAATATAAAAGTGCGGTCAATTTTGACCGCACTTTTTTACATTAACGTTGAATCAAATAGCGTAATTTGGTGCCATCTTGTTCAACGCTTAATAGTGTGTAACCGTGGTTTTTAGTATCAACAGGAATGTTGTTGATAGATTGAGCGCAGTCACTTAATAGCTCTAAAATTTCGCCTTTTTGTAATTGAGGCATGGTTTCGAGCATCACGATTGCTGGATACGGGCAAGGTTCACCTAGCGTATCTAACGTGTAATCTGGGGTGATGTCTTTTGGATCTTTATCTAATTTTTGAACAACGGTAAATGCCATAATAATGTCCTCTTTTTTGAATGAATTCGTTAATATTTAATTAGCAACCACAAGCTTGTGGATTCGCTGCCGCAATTTTTGCTTTAGCTTTTTTCAAGAAGTGGCGTTCCCACCAAACAACAGCGATTAAGCAAAGAATAAGCAAGCCGTAATTCACTAATAAACCGCCAACAGGGCCAAAGGATTTCAATAAATTAAGTTTTTCGTAATCTAACGCAAGTACAGGGGCAAGATCGTCCCATGCGTAGGCTAAATAGGTTGAACCAACAACGTTACCCACACCTACCCACATAAAGTGAACTTGACCTTCCATTGAACGATACATCCAACCAGTTTCACATCCGCCGGCTAACACAATACCGAAACCAAATAATAAACCACCGATAATTGCATTTGGACCCGCCCACATGATTTTGGCTGGTACGCCTAATTGAATGTAGCTGAATACGCCAAGCGTACCCACGATAATACCGAAGATGATGGCTTTTGCCATATAAGCACGACCGGTTACCCATAAATCACGGAAAGCAGAAGTAAAGCAAATTTGAGCTCGTTCAATTAATAAACCGAAAGCTAACCCACAAAGCATCGCAAAACCCAGTTTGACGGAGTTTGTCATCACATAAAGTGAAGCAATCAGGTAAGCAAAAAAGACCACCATACCAATCCAAAAACGACGATTCGCTTGTTTTGGATCGGTTTCTTGTAATTTTGCCGCGCCTTTTTTCAATTCTAATTTCACGCGAAACATCGGAAGTAAGGTGACTTTTACCCCAGCATAAGTACCAATGGCAGTGGCAATAGTGAAGAACCAAGCGTGAACAGAAAATTGAGGAATACCCGTGAAGAGAGAGGCAAGGTTACACCCCATAGCTAAACGAGCACCAAAACCGGCTAATGCACCACCAATGAGGGCTTGAATAATACGACGTTTGTGCGGTTGATTACGCCATTTTACGTTGTTTGCCCAAAGTGCAGCCGAAATGCAACCCGCGAACATACCTAAAATCATCACGCCATCAATACGGGTGAAGATCGTACCTTGCATGCCGATAATTTTATAGTAGCTCCAGTCGGACACATCGACGCCTAGTGCTTGCAAAGCATGACCGCCCCAACGGGTAAATTCCCCCGTAACCGCCCAATAAGTGCCAGTTACCCCAAAGTAATAAGCTGAAATAAGCCCCGCAGCAATAACTGCCGCGACAGGATTCCAGTATTTAATCAGATAATTTTGTTTAAATTGCTGCAAAATCTCTTTCATGAGAGAGTAAATCCTTAAAATGAAATGATGATTTGCAAGTGTGGTATAAAATGAAGAGATTTTTGAAGTGTCTACCATTTTCCTATACACAAAACTTGCGATATAAGACAAATGAATTGTCGAGCAAGATAATAGCATTTGTTCTTTGACAATGCACGAGGGGTGGGAT
>JABZOY010000142.1:0-2826 GCA_015255025.1 Haemophilus sp. | reverse complement strand
ATTTATGTACTAGAGCGTGAATTAGCGATGCTACAAGCACGCAGAGAAGAAGCGGCTAAAGCAGGAATCTCTCCACAACTTATTGAAGATGTGCTGCGTCGTTTCATGCGTGAATCTTATTCCAATGAAAATCAATTTGGTTTTAAAACGCTGAATCCAGCCATTAACAAAATTGTTATTGTTGGCGGTTACGGAAAAATGGGGCAATTATTTGCCCGCTATTTACGTGCCTCTGGTTATCCTATTTCTATTTTAGACCGAGATGATTGGGATGTGGCAGAACGCATTTTAACGAATGCAGATGTTGTTATTATCTCAGTACCGATTGATCACACGTTAGAAACCATAGAACGTTTAAAACCCTATTTAACGGAAAATATGCTACTGGTGGATCTCACCTCCGTGAAACGTGCTCCATTAGCTAAAATGTTAGAGGTGCATAAAGGGGCGGTAGTTGGATTGCATCCAATGTTTGGTCCTGATATTGCGAGCATGGCAAAACAAGTGGTTGTGCGTTGTGATGGGCGTTTTAGCGAACGTTATGAATGGTTGCTAGAGCAAATTCAAATCTGGGGTGCAAAAATTTACCAAATTGATGCAGCTGAGCATGATCACAATATGACGTACATTCAAGCATTGCGTCACTTTTCTACCTTTGCGAATGGTCTGCATCTTTCTAAACAACCTGTCAATTTAAGCAATTTATTGGCATTATCTTCCCCGATTTATCGTTTGGAATTAGCCATGATTGGTCGTCTATTTGCCCAAGATGCGGCACTTTATGCCGATATTATTATGGATAAGCCAGAAAATTTAGACGTGATTGAAAGCTTGAAGCAAACGTATGAAGAAGCGTTACAATTTTTTGAAAAAGGCGATCGCCAAGGGTTTATTGATGCTTTCCATCAAGTGAGAGAATGGTTTGGGGAATATTCCGATCAATTCTTGCAGGAAAGTCGTCAGTTATTGCAACAAGCTCATGATTTACGACATGTATAAAATAAAAGTGCGGTTGATTTTCACCGCACTTTTTATTTTTACTTATTGTCTTGCCAAGCGTAAATTTTGTGGAATTGCCTCAAAGTTAGAACGGAATGGATTGATATCCAATCCACCACGGCGTGTGTAACGCGCATAGACGGTGAGTTTTTCTGGTTTGGCGTAATGCATCAAGTCACAGAAAATACGCTCGACACACTGCTCGTGAAACTCATTATGTTGACGGAAAGACACAATGTAGCGGAGAAGTTTTTCGCGATCGATTTGTTTGCCCACATAATGAATTTGTACGGTTCCCCAATCCGGCTGACTGGTGATAAGACAGTTAGATTTCAATAAATGGCTTACTAAGGTTTCTTCCACCACGTTATCAGACGTACAATTTTGCAAAATATCCGCATTAAATTCGTAGCTGTGGATTTCTATATCCTGCTCGTCAATGCAATCACCGATTAACGTATCAATACGTTGTCCTTGATAGTGGGATAATGGATGTAAACGTACCTTGACCTCGCCTTGAGCACAAGCACTTAGATCTTCACGCATCGTGCGTTCTACGCTAGCAAAATCAGCAAATTTACTTTGGTTAAAGCTGTTTAAGTAAAGTTTAAAGCTTTTCGATTCAATTAAATTTTCACTGCGGTAATCAATTTCCACATCGGCAATGGCCACTTGTGGCAAACCTTTTGGATTTAACCAAGAAATTTCATAGGCAGTCCAAATATCCGCACCTTGGGTAAATGGCTGCTGTTCATTTATGCCCAAGCCATCACGATTGAGTTTACGAGGCACGGGTTGTAACAAAGTGCGGTCATAATTTGCAGCATATTCTGTTGCTTGACCGAGTTTTAAAGATTGAAGGCTTTTATCTTGATAGTTCATTTGTTTTCCTAAATGACGAAAGCGCTATAAAAAATTCCACGACACATTCGAGACTAATCGACATTGGTCGCATTTAAAGTAAATCACATCAAATAGTGGTGCGTCTAATGCCCAATCGCTACCACATTGCGGGCAACAGCGTTGTTGTTCCGATTCTAAAGAATGGCCACCGACACGGTATAAATAATAATAGGTCGGTATGCCGCTTTCTTTTTCGATTTCAGCAGCAAGGTAGCGTCCATGTTTAGTAAGCGTGCTATTAACCTCGGAGATTTCGTTTAATGCTTCTTTTTCTAAAGCCGAGCTATTCATTTGCAACTGATCGCAGGCCTGCCAATTTTCCTGCCATTTAATTAAATCTTGGTTTAAGTGCGGTTGATTTTTTAGCTGTTTATAGAGCGGAATTGGAGAAAAATCATCTCCGCTATGTAATGGCGAGCAAGATTGCAAATGTGTGGTATAAAGCATCTGCCATGTAGGATGGTTGCATTCTGCGGTGCTGTCAGCATTTAAATCATCGGCAATAATTTGAAAACCTTGAAAATTTAGACCGCACTTTTCAGCATGTTCCATCGTCTGATTCACGCTTTGATTATTATTTTCGGGTAAAAGGCTATCTTGCTCAGGGCAAATAACGCGCATTGCAAAACCTTGTTCGCCATCTTCTTCCGTTAAATAAAGCGGGATTTCACGGCCGATAATTTGTCCGTTATAACGCCATTGGTCGATAACTGCATTGAGCAAACGGCTTTGTTGGCCAATATCATTTTCTAAGGCGGTCAATTTAAAAAAGGGTTCGATCAGATACATAATTACAGATTGTGCAAGATTTCTTCAATTTGTTTTAAACCGTTTAAGCGGGTTTCACTTAACCGAGAGGCAATACCAAGCTCATCAAAAAATTGACGAATATTAAATTGTTGTAATTGGTCTTGGGGTTGGCCG
>JABZOY010000141.1:2292-2898 GCA_015255025.1 Haemophilus sp. | reverse complement strand
AAATCCTTTCTCGTGAGGGTGTAAATGACTTCCACTTCTACACGTTAAATCGTAGCGAACTCACGTATGCGATTTGTCATACATTAGGCATTCGCCCTGCAGCGAATCCATAAAAGAAAAAGTGCGGTTAATTTTTTGCTTAAATTTAAGCTCAAAGCCTCGCCCGGTTCCCTCATAACTATGAATAGTTGTCGTAAATAAAATATGCTTAAAATGATGGGAAAAAGCAGTAAGTTGAGCAATCGGCAACATTGCCGCCTCATCAACAAAAAGCCAAGCATTTTCAGAAAAAGAAGGATCATTTTGCAAAGCAAGGAAAAGCGCATCTGGTGCAATAAAGATAATCTCTTTTTGTGAAAATTCAGACAAAATTTTAACCGCACTTTTATTTGGAGCTGTGAGGTAAATTTTAGTATCCAGTTGATTCGCTAATAAGCCTGCTAGAGCTGATTTCCCTCTTCCTCGTTTGGCAGTAAGAAAGTAAAGTTCAGATTCTTTTTGTAAGATTCGCTCAATAATTTTCTGCTGATCTAAGGTCGCGTTGTGATTTACAAATTCTCGTTGAAAAGTGCGGTCAAATTTTAAATCATTTTGATGATAAAGGAC
>JABZOY010000141.1:0-2282 GCA_015255025.1 Haemophilus sp. | reverse complement strand
GCCATATTTATGAATACAATGCTTAAAATATGCAATAAATCTTGGCGTCGTAATTGTCTCAAGCGAACCTGACCAACGAAGACTATCTTCGTCTATTTGGAAATGAAGTTTCTCCCAATTTGATAGCAAGACAATTAAGGCACCATTCATTTTCAATGTACCGGCCGCAATGGCGAGCGCCTCTAAATGGATACCTTTTCGTGCATCAAACAAGATCGTCTCAAACTCTTGCCCAAGAAGATTTTGAATTTTAGAAAACTCATTAATAATCAAGGTATTTGCCGGCAAATTAGATGGCATATTCTCACTGACCAAAATTTGAAAATAACGTGTCATGAATTATTTTTCTAAATATGCTTCTAATTCAGCTACATTTTGAGACCATTCATTACTGAGTTGCTTTATCCATAAAGCAATATCAGATGCCCAATTAGGTAATGACGTGTCTTGAGCCTGTTTTGCGATATTTTGAATATTAACAAGCCCCACTGATGCTGCTGCGCCTTTTATTTTATGTGCCACATCTGACACCATTTGTTGCATATCTGCATTTGTAAGATAATCTTCATACGCCGTTTCTAATTCATCTAAATAAATTGGCATCCACTGTTTGAATAACTCCACATTAGCTTTAGCTTGTGATTTTCCAATTAACTCAATAAGTGAAATATTAATACCTTCTTGAACTTGAGGGAACTCTTCCTCATCAGAGGTAGTCTCGATATCATCACCTAAGAATGTTTTAAAACATTGACGTAATTCCGTCAGAGAAAGAGGCTTACGCAACACGCCATCCATACCCTGATTTTGATATTCTTCTTCGCTGTGCATCACGTTCGCTGTAAAGGCAATTAAAGGTGGGAGAAAATCATAAATCCCTTCTTCGTAGTTTTTACGTAGATAGTATGCAATATCAAAACCTGACATATCTGGCAACTTAATATCAAGAAAAACAATATCATAAGTATTTTTCTCAAATAATTGGATAGCCTGTTCACCATTCATCGCTACATCAACATAATGCCCTTGCTTTTCAAGAATACTTTTGGCCACAACAACATTCAATTCAACGTCTTCTACTAATAAAATAGACAGATGCTGCATGGCTTTTTCAGCATTACCATCATGAGCCTGAGCTTTTTCTGCAATGATCGTTAAGTAAAAGGTTGAACCTTTTTCCAGTTCACTCTCAACCGTTAAATCCCCTTTCATTAATTGAGCTAAATTCTTAGAAATTGCAAGACCAATGCCACTTCCCGCAGAACGATGAATATTATCTTTAACCTGATAGTACATGGTAAAAATCTTATCTAATTCGCAAGGTGCAATTCCTGCCCCCGTATCAGTAACACTAAATTGATACTGATTATCTTGCATTTTCTGCACCCTTAGAATAACGTCACCTTTGTCTGTGAATTTGACGGCATTACTAATTAAATTCCAAAGAATTTGGCTAAGGCGAGCACGATCGAGATAAAGCCAATTAGGTAAATTATCATCCAGCTTTAAAGAGAATTTTAGCCCCTTTTGCTCCGCCATCAAGGTACCAAAATTATAGAAATCATTAAGTAGTGAATGGAAATCGCAAGGCTGGATATTTAATTCAATACGCTTAGAGTCGATCTTATCTAAATCAATAATATCACTAAAAATATGACCTAAACTGACCGCACTTAGATTAATTGTATTGAGGTAATTTTGTTGTTGTTCTGTTAATTTATCATCTAATAGAATTCGGCTAAGACCAATAATCCCATTTAAAGGCGTACGTAACTCATGACTAATTGTTGCAAGTAAGGTGCTTTTATCACGACTATTTTTTTCTAATCGAGCAAGCGTTTTAGAGAGCTCTAAACGGGAACGTTCTAGTCGTTCAACAAGTAGCGTAAAGAAATAAATAACAAAAGGCGCAGTAAATAAACCAAAAGTGATTGAGCGAGCAATGTCACTCCAGTGAATGCCATCACTAAGGAGCGTGCTTAATAAGATTTGTATACAGATAGCTAAAATCGCAAGAATAGCGATACCAAGTAAAGAGAAACGAACTCGACCTAATCGAATAACCCAATCAACATAACGTTGCGCAAAATATCTAAAGTTTTTCATGGTTTATATTGAGAAATAAAAATTGAGATCATTCTATATAATTTTTAATAAAAATCCATAAACAAAAACCCCAAGCCATTCAGCTCGGGGTTCACATTCAGTACCTGGCGGTGTCCTACTCTCACATGGGGAAGCCCCACACTACCATCGGCGCATCGGCGTTTCACTTCTGAGTT
>JABZOY010000140.1:0-2923 GCA_015255025.1 Haemophilus sp. | reverse complement strand
CTTAATAGTTTAAAAACAACTGGTGTTTAAATCGGATTTTCTGGTGGGATGTTAGGATAATCAATAGTATTATATAAAAGTATCAATCACATACGAGTGATACTTTGGGAAAAAAATAAAATAGTCCAATTTACTTGACCGTGTACTATGGTACATGGTTTATAATATTCAGGGGGTGAAATAAGATGATTTATCGCATTAGTGAGTTTGCAGATAAATGTGGAGTTAATAAAGAAACGATCAGATATTACGAGCGAAAAAATTTATTACAAGAACCTCACCGAACGGAAGCTGGTTATCGGATATATTCATATGATGACGTTAAGCGTGTTGGGTTTATTAAACGAATACAGGAACTTGGTTTCTCTTTAAGCGAGATTTATAAATTACTTGGTGTTGTAGATAAAGATGAAGTTCGTTGTCAAGATATGTTCGAATTTATTTCTAAAAAACAAAAGGAAGTGCAAAAACAAATAGAGGATTTAAAACGAATTGAAACTATGTTAGACGACTTAAAACAACGATGTCCAGATGAAAAGCAATTACATTCGTGTCCAATAATAGAAACATTAACATGAGAGATTAATTAACGAAAGGAGCTTTTTTATGAATAAATTTAAGGTAAACATTTCAGGAATGACTTGTACGGGTTGTGAAAAACACGTAGAATCAGCACTTGAAAAGATAGGTGCTAAAAATATTGAGTCTAGTTATCGTCGTGGTGAAGCAGTATTTGAACTGCCCGATGATATTGAGGTTGAAAGTGCAATAAAGGCGATTGATGAAGCAAATTACCAAGCCGGAGAAATTGAAGAAGTATCATCACTAGAAAACGTGGCGTTAATTAATGAAGACAATTATGACCTTCTTATTATTGGTTCTGGTGCTGCTGCCTTTTCTTCGGCAATTAAAGCTATAGAATACGGTGCAAAAGTTGGAATGATTGAGCGTGGAACGGTTGGGGGAACCTGTGTGAATATTGGCTGTGTTCCGTCAAAAACTCTTCTTAGGGCAGGGGAAATCAATCATTTATCAAAAGACAATCCGTTTATAGGTTTACAAACATCCGCTGGAGAAGTGGATTTAGCTAGTTTAATCACGCAAAAGGATAAATTGGTGAGCGAACTTCGGAATCAAAAATATATGGATTTAATTGATGAATATAATTTTGATTTAATTAAAGGTGAAGCAAAATTCGTTGATGCTAGTACGGTTGAGGTCAATGGGGCAAAGTTATCTGCAAAACGCTTTTTAATTGCAACAGGTGCATCGCCTTCGTTGCCCCAAATTTCAGGACTTGAAAAAATGGACTATTTAACTAGTACAACACTTCTTGAGTTAAAGAAAATACCAAAACGATTAACTGTAATTGGTTCAGGATACATTGGAATGGAGCTTGGACAACTATTTCATCATTTAGGTTCAGAAATAACGCTTATGCAAAGAAGTGAGCGACTTTTAAAGGAGTATGATCCTGAGATTTCAGAGTCAGTTGAAAAAGCGTTAATTGAACAGGGTATAAACCTTGTCAAAGGGGCAACTTTTGAGCGTGTTGAACAAAGTGGAGAGATAAAAAGGGTTTACGTAACAGTAAATGGCAGTAGAGAAGTCATTGAATCAGATCAGTTACTTGTTGCCACTGGAAGAAAACCAAATACGGATTCTTTAAATTTAAGTGCAGCAGGTGTTGAAACTGGAAAAAATAATGAAATCCTGATCAATGATTTTGGTCAAACAAGTAATGAAAAGATTTATGCAGCAGGAGATGTGACTTTAGGACCACAATTTGTATATGTAGCAGCCTATGAAGGTGGAATTATTACTGATAATGCTATTGGTGGATTAAACAAAAAAATAGATTTATCGGTAGTTCCTGCTGTTACGTTTACGAATCCGACGGTTGCAACGGTTGGTTTAACAGAAGAACAAGCAAAAGAGAAAGGGTATGATGTGAAGACATCTGTATTACCTTTAGATGCTGTTCCAAGAGCAATTGTAAACCGTGAAACAACCGGTGTATTTAAACTAGTAGCAGATGTAGAAACACTAAAAGTATTAGGGGTTCATATTGTATCTGAAAATGCAGGAGATGTCATCTATGCAGCATCATTAGCTGTTAAATTTGGCTTAACGATAGAAGATTTAACAGAAACCCTAGCACCATATTTAACAATGGCTGAAGGGCTAAAATTAGTTGCACTTACGTTCGATAAAGATATTTCGAAATTATCTTGTTGTGCAGGCTAAGGGAACTTTTTTACAACTCCCTATTCAAGTGAACCAGCTAATGCTTTAAGGGATTTTCTAAGTGCATTTGTGGTCACAAAAATAATTTAACACTGATGATTTCGACATCAAATCTATAATTGATACCTTAACACCGCAGAGTAATAAAGGATGAATAATATGTCAGACTTATTATCCCTACCAGACATTAAAACAATAGAACCGCCACAAGAAAATGAAACCGATATGATGTTTAAAGTTGAAGCAGTCGGACCACCTGAACGTTGTCCTGAATGTGGTTTTGACAAGTTGTACAAATACAGTTCAAGAAATCAACTAATTATGGATTTGCCCATTCGTTTAAAGCGAGTGGGCTTACAATTGAACCGTAGACGATACAAGTGTCGTGAATGCGGATCTACCTTCTGGGAACGCCTAATATCTGTAGATGAAAAGCGTAGTATGACCAAAAGGCTTTTAAAGTCCATTCAAGAGCAATCCATGTCTAAGACCTTTGTAGAAGTCGCAGAAAGCGTTGGTGTTGACGAGAAAACCATTAGGAACGTTTTTAAGGACTATGTGGCACTCAAAGAACGTGAATACCAGTTTGAAACTCCTAAGTGGCTTGGGATAGACGAGATACATATTATCCGTAGACCTCGGCTTGTATTGACTAATATTGAACGCAGGACTATTT
>JABZOY010000013.1:12919-24411 GCA_015255025.1 Haemophilus sp. | reverse complement strand
GTGCTTGTTTGGATCTCATGAAACAAGCAGGTGTTACCGCAGAACAAACTGCCTATATTGGTGATGACAGCGTCGATCTCCCTGCTTTTGCAACCTGTGGCCTTTCTTTTGCCGTAGCGGATTCTGCACCTTATGTGCAAAATGCCGTGGATTATGTGCTTGCCCTTGGTGGTGGCAAAGGGGCATTCCGTGAAATGTCCGATATGATTTTACATGCTCAGGGCAAAGATGAAGTCTATACTTCAGCCAAAGGCTTTTTAAAATCAGTCAAAAATATGGGACAATAACACCTATAACACTATTCAAAATACCTAAAAAATAACCGCACTTTGATGATTCAAAAGTGCGGTTATTTCTTTTTATGTTTTATTGATTTACTGGTAAAGCACCTGAATTCCAAGTCGGTGCTTCAGCTGGTTTTTTCACTTGCAACATAAAGCGCTGATTTGCCGTTGCTTGCGGTTGAACAATCGTACCCGACGGGGTCGAGAACGAAATGCCCCCTTTCAACAATTGCTGTACACTACCGGTATTAAATTCAGCCCCTTTCCAACCAAGGTTGAAATCATAACCTGATGAAACCCAGAACTCTGAATTTTTACGTACCAAATGTTGATATTTCGGTGTAATCGCAATATGTACCAACACACGATCGCCTAAAGAATTCAATTCAAACTTACGTACGGTGCCCACTTCAACGCCTCGATAAAGCACAGGTGATCCTTCTGTTAAATTCATCGCATCACTGGTTTCCAAAATAAATGGCACGCCATTGCTGTATTTATTTCGAGGTTGTGCGGTTTGCGCTAAATTAAACTGTGTTTTTGATGGGCCTTTGCCTAACTCAATATCAATGTAAGGCTGTAAAAGGCTATCTAAGTTTTCAATTCCACCCGCTGAGATTTGTGGGGAAATCACTTTAAATACAGAGCCCTCTTTTGCAATCATCCCCATATAACTTGGGTTAATTAATGCTTTTGCGGTGATACGATTTGTTTTTTGATCAAGGGCAATCTGCTCAACTTCACCAACATTCATACCAAGATAACGCAAACTCATTCCTTTACTTAAAGCCGTTGCATCATCTGTTATTAACGTAATCACTTGCCCCGCTGATTTAGCTCTCAATTCACTTGGATAAAGTGTTTTATTTTTGCCTGAACCCGTATTATCAAAACTAATTGCGCCTTTTAATGATCGCGCAACCGGTGAAGCCTGGATACTAATGCCTTTCGGCGTAATATCAATCTGTGCCGCACTTTCAACCCAGAATACGCTTTTATCTGTCAGAAGATCTTGATAAGCCGGATAAATATACACATCAATATCAAAATTATTGGCTTTCGGTCTTACGTTAATAATTTTACCCACTTCAAACTGACGATAAAGCACCACAGAACCTTTGCTAATACTTGGCAAATTAGTGGAATGTAACACAATCGTTGGATTCACTAAGTTGCCCGTAACGCCTGTTTCTGCACTGCTAATATCCTTATAAAGTGGATAGGTAGAATGCGGTGCGCCACTTCCTTTTTTCGCTAAGACACGCACGCCACCTTGCAACCATTTTGATGGTGTTGCAGATTCAAAACGTAAGCCATCAATACCCAAACTCACATCAAAATTAGAGGCAGCGACAAACTGGGTGTTTTCATGAATAAGATTGCGATATTCTGATGCAATCGCCACTTCAAATTTGACACCATCAACATTCAAGTGCTGTTTCACAATTTGCCCAATGGCAATATTGTTATAAAACACCGATTGTCCTTCCGCGATACCATAAGTCTCTGGTGCCGTTAAGGTCAAAACCAAGGTATTTGGTGCTTTGAGTAATAACTCATTTTCTCGAATGACTTCGAATTGCGTTTTGCTTTCCCCACTTCCTGGAATAATTTCGAAATAATCACCACGGAAGAATTTCTGTGGGTTAGCAATATCGCCTAAATCTAACTTACGATTTTTTAATACAATATGTGTATTGGTTTTTAAGAGATTTGCCTGGCTTGGCTCAATTAATAATGTCCCTTGTAAAATATCTTCATTGTTTTCGACGGTTCTTAAAGACGAAAGCAAACCAACTTGCTCATCACCATAATAAACAGAAGTTTGTCCTGCTTGTAACCCAGCAGAAACAGGTAGAGTCACCTCAACTTCAATCCCGCGTTTAGCCGCTTGCAAATTAGAATAAAGGATATAGTTGCTGTTAGTCACCGCTTGCGGGCTATCTGATGGCGAGTCGAATGATACGGCACCTTGCACCACCGCATTTAAACTTTCAACCGACACATTCATACCAGATGAATTAATATTGGCGTTAATACCGCTAATATTCCAGAAACGTGAATCTTTCTTCACAAAATGCGCGAAGGCTTTATCAATTACTACATCAATTTCAACTTTATTGTCTTTATTAAATCGGTAATCATAAATTTTCCCGACTGGCATTTTTTTGAAATACACAGAAGCACCAATCGAAATTGATCCTAAATCATCTGAAATTAAATGAATTAATAAATCCCCAGGATTGACTTGTGCAATAGGGCCTTGCTCTTCTGCAATAAATTCATCTTCTGAATCACCATCACCTGGTTGTAGGGTAATATAATTTCCTGAAACCAAAGAATCTAAGCCTGAAATACCTGCAAGAGACACACTTGGCTGAACAAGCCAGAACTTGGTATTCTCTTTTAACACTTCTGTTGCTTCAGAATGAATACTTGCCTCAACTTTCACTTTTTGCATATTGTCAGTAAAGTTAACCTTCTTCACAACGCCAATTTGCAAACCTTGATAGCGAATCGGTGTTTTATCTGCAACCAACCCTGCACCATTAGAAAATGTAATCGTAATCATCTTTCCTTGTTCTTTCACAATTTGGAAAAATAAAATGGCACCAATACATAATGCAATAAAAGGTAACAACCAAAACGGTGAGATGCGTTTATTCTTACGTAATAACGCTTCTACATTGTTAGATTGCTCATCAATAGATTGAGATTCTGGTTTATTGTTTTCTGTCATAAATTTTCCAAATTAATCGACTATCAAACTGAGAAGTTGAAATCATAGTTAAAAACACTGCTGCACCGAAATAAAATGCCGCAGGGCCTACGGTAAAATTAATAATCTGTCCACGTGTCACTAAAGACATCATCAAGGCTAACACAAAAAGATCCAGCATTGACCAACGTCCTACAAAGTGAATGATATGTAATAGCCGCATTTGCCATTTAATTGAATGTCTCCATTTAAAATGCACGCTTGCCAGTAAATACAACATAATCAGGATTTTGCTTACGGGCACAAAAATACTGGCGAAGAATACCACGAAAGCAACAAAATAGCTGCCCATGCTTATAAATGACATTACACCCGACATCAAGGTATCTTGTGACAAACTTCCTGTCAAATAAACGCCAGATATTGGGAGCAAGTTTGCAGGGAAAAGCATGATAATCCCCGCCACTAATGTCGCCCAAACACGTTGTAATTTTACACTCTCTGGTATTTCAATAAGCGATGCACAACGTGGGCAAATGGCTCGATGACGGTGATCGTATTGTTGATCTTCTTTTAAAAAAGTGTAATCGCAGGCTGTACAAAGTTCTAACGGTTTATCGCTTTTGGTAACTGGTTTCTGCTCGGGATAAAAATCATGCCATAAGTCATCTAAATTAATTTTAATGAATAATAACGTGGTTAAAAGTGCAGTAAAAACAAAAGCAATTAAATACACATCCACTTCTAAAGTGGCATATTCGCGCACTTTAAACATGGTAACACCGAGTGCAACTAAATACACATCAAACATGACCCAAGGCTTAATATAACCCACAAATAATAAGACATTACGAGGCTTAATTTTGAGTAATTTAGAAAGCTGCAACATAATGACTAAAATTGCAAAAGATACAGGCATTAAAACAGCACAGATAAAAATCATAAATGCAGTATAGGAATATCCCTCTACTGCCATTTTCCAAATCCCTTTCCAAACAGAAGCATCAATTTTGGTACCTAGTAAATCTAAGCTCAATAAAGGATAGCCTAAAGCAAATGGCATTAAAATTAAGATAGAAAGGGCGATTAATGAGCAACGCTTAAGTGACCAACGGCTACCCGATTGCAATTTCTGATGGCAACGCGGACATTGTGCATATTCTCCCGCTTGCGGACGACAAACAGACACCGTTGCATCGCATCCTATGCAACGCACAAGTTTATAAGTAGCATGAGTAAAATCAGGTGTTTTTGTCATTATTTCATCAAAAATTTAAAAAGTGGACTATTTTAGCCTGAATTAAGGGAATTTGTGAAGTTATTCATTAGAGTTAGAAACGGAATTATTCTGTCCAACCATTGTCAATCCTTATAAAAGTGCGGTAAACTGTGCAAGTTTTTATTTTTTTATCCTAGGAAAACTCAGAAATGACAGATTCTCAAGTTGAAGCCCAAGTTGAAAATAATGCTGAAGGCGTTCAAAAATTAACTGATACAAAAGCGATCATTGCATATCTTGTGGAAAAATTCCCACTTTGCTTTATTGCAGAAGGTGAAGCTAAACCATTAAAAATTGGTCTTTTCCAAGATCTTGCTGAAGCATTAAAAGATGATGAACGTGTCAGCAAAACTCAATTACGTCAGGCTTTACGTCAATACACATCCAACTGGCGCTACTTACATGGCTGTCGCGAAGGTGCTGAGCGTGTGGACTTATACGGCAATCCTGCTGGTGTATTAGATGCAGAACACGTTTCTCATGCCGCTCAGCAATTAGCAGAAGCAAAAGCAAAATTTGCAGAAAAACGTAAAGCAGAATTAGCAACGAAAAAAGCACAACAAAAACGCCCTGCTCGTAAACCAAATTCAAATCAAGCAACTCGCAAACCAAAAGCACCACAAGTGAAACTAAGTGCGGTTGATTTCACGACACTTTCTGCAGGCAGTAAAGTAAAAGTTAAAGTCGGTGAGCAAGCAAAAAATGCGACGGTATTAAATGTAGAAAAAGACGGTGCTCGCGTAGAACTTGAGAATGGTTTAGTGATGACTGTCACTGCAGATCGTTTATTTGCCTAATAATTTATTTCTTATCGGGAAAGGTTAAATGAAATTACATACAACCAAAAGTCTTATTGCGACAGCAATTTTAGGTGCGTTATTTCTTCATTCGTCTGACACATTTGCTGTGCAGCCGAAATTAAAGCAAAGTGATATTACGATTCCTTCGGCAACTGATGCAAATCAGTTGGCAACAAAACGTGCAACGACACGTTTAACCCAATCACATTATCGTAAATTCCAGCTTGATGACGCCTTTTCCGAAAAGATTTTTGATCGTTACATTAAAAGCTTAGATTACAGCCATAACACCTTTTTAAAATCAGATATTGATGATTTACGTGCTAAATATGGTTCTAAATTAGATGACCAACTTAATGAGGGCGATCTTTCAGCCGCATTTGCTATCTACGATCTGATGATGAAACGTCGCTATGAGCGTTATGCTTATGCACTATCTTTATTAGATAAAGAACCTGATTTAAAAGGTAATGATCAAATTGAGATCGACCGTGAAAAAGCTCCTTTCCCTGCAAGCGAAGAAGAAGTAAACAAGCTTTGGGAACAACGTGTCAAAAATGATGTAATCAGTCTGAAGTTAAAAGATAAAAAATGGCCTGAAATTAAAGAAAAACTGACTAAACGTTACAATTTAGCCATTCGTCGATTAACTC
Organism: Haemophilus sp.; assembly: GCA_015255025.1. Classification (GTDB taxonomy): domain Bacteria; phylum Pseudomonadota; class Gammaproteobacteria; order Enterobacterales; family Pasteurellaceae; genus Haemophilus_D. The sequence continues at coordinate 18,676 of JABZOY010000013.1, read as the reverse complement.
AAACGAAAGCGGATGACATTGTTCAGATTTATATTAATGCCTTTGCTCGAGAAATCGATCCGCATACAAGCTATCTTGCGCCGCGTACTGCAAAAAGCTTCAATGAAAGTATGAACCTTTCTTTAGAAGGAATTGGTGCGACATTACAATCGGAAGATGATGAAACCAGTATTAAGTCTTTAGTACCTGGTGCGCCGGCTGAACGCAGTAAAAAATTACAAGCGGGCGATAAAATCATTGGTGTTGGCCAAGAAAAAGGCGAAATCGAAGATATTATCGGTTGGCGTTTAGAAGATATCGTTGACAAAATCAAAGGTAAAAAAGGGACAAAAGTTCGTCTTGAAATTGAACCTGCAAAAGGTGGAAAAAGCCGTATTGTGACCCTAGTTCGCGATAAAGTACGTATCGAAGACCAAGCCGCAAAACTCACTGTTTCTAAGGTAGATGGTGAAACGGTTGGGGTCATTAAAATCCCGAGTTTCTATATTGGCTTAACTGATGATGTGAAAAAATTATTAGTAGATGCTGAGAAGAAAAAAATTGGTGCTTTAATTGTGGATCTTCGTGAAAATGGCGGTGGTGCATTAACAGAAGCCGTTGCATTAAGCGGTTTATTCATCACTGATGGTCCTGTGGTACAAGTACGAGATGCGTATCAACGTATTCGTGTACACGAAGATGATGACAATGCTCAGCAATATAAAGGACCATTGTTGGTAATGATTAATCGTTTCAGTGCATCCGCCTCTGAAATTTTTGCTGCGGCAATGCAAGATTACAATCGTGGTATCATTATTGGGCAAAATACCTTTGGTAAAGGTACCGTACAACAAAGTCGTTCATTAAACTTTGTTTATGATTTAGACCAAACACCACTTGGTGTGTTGCAATATACTATCCAAAAATTCTATCGAATTAATGGTGGTTCAACCCAATTAAAAGGTGTTGCTGCAGATATTAATTTCCCTGAAATTATTGATGCCAAAGAAATTGGTGAAGAAAAAGAAGATAACGCATTACCTTGGGATAAAATTCCACCGGCGACTTATTCTGAAACCAATAAAGCACGTAAAGATGTTGAAGCATTAAATGAAAAACATCTTGAGCGTATTGCAAAAGATCCTGAATTTATTGCTTTAAATGAAGATCTTAAAATCCGTGATGAACGTCGTGAGCGCAAATTCTTATCATTGAATTTCCAAGAGCGTAAAGCGGAAAATGATAAGGATGATGCGAGACGTTTAAAAGATCTCAATGATCGTTTTAAACGTGAAGGTAAAAAAGCATTAAAAGATATTGATGATTTGCCAAAAGACTATGAAGCACCTGATTTCTTCTTAAAAGAAGCGGAAAAAATGGCAGCTGATTTAGTTAAACTTAATGCGAATCAACAAAAAGTGGATGCTGAAATAAAACAAGAAGCGGCAAAAGCAACAAAATAATGATTATTTTGACCGCACTTTGGCAGATGAAAAAACTAAAGTGCGGTTATTTTTTATGAATATTTTTAAAGGTACAGCAATGTTAAAAGGAACAATGAAATTAAGCGCATTAGTCTTATCATTATCAATGATGACGTCAGGTTGTGCATTAGCTGAATGGGCCAAAACAGTTGGACAGCCTCAACAAGCCGAAAATAAAGGCGTTGATATGTCTAAATTAAGTCCAGAAGAGCGAGCAAAACTTGAAGCTGAAATCAAAGAAGATCAAGCTCGTCTTGCCGCTGAAAAGCAAGCGATGCTAGAGATGTCATTAACGCATGAAATTGGTGAACAAAATCTACAGTTCAAACCAATTTTGGCAAAATTATATGCTGATAATAAATATGACCTAATGTGGAAAGACAAGGAGGCTGAGAAACAATTCCTACGTGAATATGCAGCCATGGTGGCATCTGGTATTTCTAAACGTTCAGCTCAATCGTTAGTCAATTTACATAACGCTGAAAAAACGGGTGGGCTCACCTATGATGTGTTGTTAAGTGACGCTTTCCTTGATTACTTGTATTACAGCAAGAACGTCAATCAACAAGCACAACGTTGGTTATACGCAACGAATGCTTATAAACCAGAATTACCAAATCAAGAAATGATTGACCAATGGCAAAGTGCGGTTAAAAACAATGCTGTTTCTGGTTTTATAAACGGATTATCTAACCATAATCGTTTATACCGTGAAACCGTACAAGCACTTCCATCGATGATTTCAGCTTCAGGTATTTCTGCAATGGGTAAAAAACTTGCCCTTAATGCACAACGTTTACGCGTTATTCCAGATTTTGAAAATGGAATCTTTGTTAATATTCCAAGCTATCAATTGAAATATTATCGTGATGGTAAAACAATTTTAGAATCACGTGTTATTGTAGGGAAAAATGAACGTCGTACACCGGTAATGTACAGCCGTTTGAGCAATGTGGTTGTTAATCCACCTTGGAATGCCCCAACACGTTTAATCAATGAAGATATTTTACCGAAATTAAAACGTGACCCAGGCTATGCGGCTGCACACAACTACTCTATTTTGGATAGCAAAGGTAATACTATCGATCCTTACTCAATTAATTGGAGTAGCATTGGTGATAAATTCCCGTACCGTATCCGTCAAGCTGCTGGCGACAGTGCATTAGGTAACTATAAATTTAATATGCCAAGCTCTGATGCGATTTATCTTCACGATACACCAAATCATAGCTTATTCAGCAAAAAAGACCGTGCATTAAGCTCAGGTTGTGTGCGTGTAGAAAAATCCGATCAACTTGCCTCTATTCTGCTACAAGAAGCTGGTTGGTCAGAAGATAAAAAACGTAACGTTTTAGAAAGTAAGAAAACAACGTCTGCGAGCATTCGTACAAATGATCCTGTATTCTTATATTATGTAACTGCATGGGTTGAAAACGGCCAAACACAAGTTTTACCGGATATTTATAAATACGACGATGCCGCGACGTTTAATGGTATTGACTGGTCTGTTGTAAAAAAATATCTTTAAACAATGTTCACACTAGAACTTTTTAAAGAAAAAATTGTCTAGGGTGAGAGATGGGTAATAAAAGAGACTAAAAAAATGGGTAACATTGACAAAAATCGTCGTAAATGGCTTTCATTAGGCGGCATCGTTTTAGGCGCAAGCATGATGCCAAGTACGGTGTTAGCAATGGTCTCTACCCCTAAACCTCGTATTCTCAGCTTCTATAATGTCAACACCAATGAACGATTAAGCGGTGAGTTCTCAGCAACAACTGGATTTAATCGTTCATTACTTGGTAAACTTGATTACTTCATGAGAGATCGCCGTACAGACCAAGTACGCCGAATGGATCCGAATCTCTTTATGAAGTTTTATCATTTACAAAGTGATTTAGGTTTACGCACTGCACAAATTGATGTGATTTGTGGCTATCGTAGTGCTGCGACAAATGCCATGCGCCGTAGACAAAGTCGTGATGTAGCAAGCAACAGCTATCATATTAAAGGCCAAGCGATTGATTTTAAAATCCCTGGTGTACCTTTAGCAAGATTACGCCAAGCAGCCGAAAATCTTGATAGCGGTGGTGTAGGATATTATCCGTATAGTAATTTTATTCACGTGGATACTGGCCCTGTAAGAACATGGCGTGGTGCATAAAAAACAGTTTAATTTTAGACCGCACTTTAGTGCGGTTTTTTGTTATCAACAATAAGGAAAAAAGATGAATATTGAAATTATTCCAGTTACAGCCTTTCAGCAAAATTGCTCTCTTATTTGGGATGATGAAAAAAATGCGGCAATTATCGATCCTGGTGGTAATGCGGAAAAGCTTATTCAACGCATTGAGGAATTAGAATTAAACCTAAAAGCAGTCTTATTGACGCATGGTCATCTTGATCATGTAGGTGCGGCAGAAGCGATTCGCGATCATTTTAACATTGAAATTTGGGGCTCACAGGAAGAAGATCGTTTCCTTTTTGAAAGTCTACCACAGCAATCTCAGCAGTTTGGCTTACCTTATATTTCTGCATTTACACCTGATCGCTGGTTTAATCAAGAAGGCGAAAAAATTCAAATTGGTACATTTACCTTTGAAATTCTTCATCTTCCTGGTCATACACCTGGCCACATTGGTTTTATTGAATATGAAAAAAATATTGCTTTTACTGGCGATGTCCTTTTCCAAAACAGTATTGGTCGTACAGACTTCCCTCGTGGGGATTTCGACACCTTGATCTCATCAATCAAGAATAAATTATTTACATTAAATGATGATATGGTTGTCATTGCGGGACATGGTCCTTACACAACCATTGGACAAGAAAAACGAAACAATCCGTTTTTGAAGTAAAGATCTAAATTTAGGGTAAAAAAAAGCTCCTAATTTCTTAGGAGCACCAAAAAGGAATTTATGAATAAAATCTCTAAAGTTTAGCTTTATCAAAGGAATCTCGATAAAACGCTAACGATTATATTGACATATTCTGACAAATGCAAGCTTTTTCTTTACACTAATTTACAAATCTTTACAGTTTGCTATTTTTATAACCACTTCGACGGCTTTTTCCATCCCTTCAAGGGTCACTAATTCATGTTTGCTATGGAAATTATAGCCACCAGTAAAGATATTTGGACAAGCTAATCCTTTTTCCGCTAAAAATGCCCCATCGGTTCCACCTCGTATTGGTTTGTGATTTGGTATAATACCGCAAGCTTTCATTGCTGCATCTGCGAGCTTAATCGCCTGTGGGACATTTTTTACTGTGTCATACATGTTTTTGTAACTGTCTTCAATCACACACTCCACGGGTTCCTTCAAACTTTTCTCTCTATTAAATTTTTCTACAAGTTGATAAATAAACGCTTTACGTTGCTCAAAATTAGCTTGGTCAAAATCTCGAATCAGATAATGTAACTCAACTTTCTCAATATCTCCTTTAAAATCATCTAAATGGAAAAAACCCTCTTTTCCCGATGTTTTTTCGGGCACATCATCTTTTGGAAAGCCTTGTTGAAACTCACAAGCTAACGTAAGCGCATTCACTAATTTGTTTTTCGCATAACCAGGATGAATTCCCCGTCCTTTAAAGGTGATTTTTGCCGTTGCAGCATTAAAATTCTCATACTCGAGCTCGCCCACTTCCCCACCATCGATGGTATATGCCCAATCACAAGGAAAATCGTCTAGTGGGAAATAATGCATCCCTAAACCAATTTCTTCGTCAGGCGTAAATGCCACTCGAATATTACAATGCGGGATATTTCCCCGTTGTAAGACAGAAAGTGCGGTCATAATTTCTGCGATTCCAGCTTTATTATCCGCACCAAGTAAAGTGGTTCCATCTGTCACAATTAAGGTTTTGCCAATAAGCTGGTGCAAAAATGGATAATACACAGGGCTAATAAATTCTTCCCCTAAACCTAATGCGATATCGCCCCCCCGATAGTTTTCAATCACTTCGGGTTGAACATTTTTACCGCTGCATTGTGGTGAGGTATCTAAGTGGGAAATAAAACCTATGGTTTGTGTTAAATCAGGATGATTTGAGGGTAAATAAGCCGTGACGACGGCATGCTTAGTCACACTAACATCTTGTAAACCTAGTTCAATTAATTCTTGTTGCAAATGCAAAGCTAATTTCATTTGTCCTGGCGAACTGGGTGAATGTTTTGCAGACGATTTAGATTGCGTATCAAAGGCGACATAAGTTAAAAATCGCTGTAATAATTCATTGTTATTATGTTCTTCCATTTTAAAATTCTCCTTTATAGAGTACTAGTCTAATC
>JABZOY010000013.1:0-12909 GCA_015255025.1 Haemophilus sp. | reverse complement strand
AGTTATAAAATTTTCTGACAAAAGTGCGGTCAAATTTTCGATAAAATTTTTCCTAAAAACATGATTAAATCCTTTTCATCATTAACAATTCGCTATATCATATCTGTTCAATTTTATGTCGCCCCTGCATCATTTTTGCAGGTTTATTTCTACTCAGTACCAATCAAATTGGTGAAATTAGGGAGAAAACCAAAGCTAGTGGAAAATCTGGTTCAAAACAAGCCTATTATTGAGCTTCGTTCTATCAAAAAATCCTATGGTTCCAACACAATCATTAATGATTTCAATCTAACCATTAATAACGGTGAATTTGTCACAATTCTTGGCCCTTCAGGCTGTGGTAAAACTACAGTATTGCGTTTATTAGCGGGTTTAGAAGAATTAGATGAAGGTCATATTATTTTGGACGGTGAAGATATTACTAATGTTCCGGCAGAAAAACGCCATATCAACACTGTATTCCAAAGTTATGCGTTATTCCCGCATATGACTATTTTTGATAACGTGGCTTTTGGTTTGCGTATGCAAAAAGTGGCAGAAAGCGAAATTAAACCTCGTGTTCTGGATGCATTGCGTATGGTGCAATTAGAAGAAATGGCCGACCGTAAACCAGCTCAACTCTCTGGTGGTCAGCAACAACGTGTGAGTATTGCCCGTGCGTTGATGAATGGCGGTGAAATTATCTTAGCCGATGAACCCACTGGCGCATTGGATTCACAAAGCGGTCAAAAGGTGATGGAAATTCTGCGTCAATTACACGCAGAAGGCCACACCATTATTATGGTAACCCACGATCGTGAAATTGCCGCCAGCGCGAATCGCGTGATTGAAATTAAAGACGGTGAAATCATTGGCGATACACAAAAAGAAGCAGTAAAAAGTGCGGTCAAAAATCCAACCAAATCTAAATCGCACTTTGGATTTAGCAAAGATCAATTTGTAGAAGCCTTTCGTATGTCGGTGAGTGCGATTATCGCCCACAAAATGCGTTCTCTTTTAACCATGCTCGGGATTATTATCGGGATTACCTCCGTGGTTTCCGTCGTGGCATTGGGAAATGGTTCACAACAGAAAATCTTAGCAAATATTAAAGGCATCGGTACAAGTACTATGACTATCTTTAATGGTACTGGTTTTGGCGATCGTCGTGCTGAACAGATGCAGAACCTTACAATTAATGATGCCACTGCTTTAAATCAACAAAGCTATGTACAAAGTGTCACGCCGAATAGCTCATCAAGTGGCACATTAATTTATGGTAACCAGACGTTCTCCTCGACCAGTTTAAAAGGTGTAGGTGAACAATATTTTGATGTCGATGGATTAAAACTAAAATCCGGTAATTTATTTTCGGCTCAAGATGTTGCTGATAACAACCAAGTAGCCTTAATCGATGAAAGTGCGAAAAAGTCGATTTTCCCGGATGAAAATCCTATCGGCAAAATTGTGATGTTTAACAAACGTCCATTACGTATTATTGGCGTGGTATCTGATAAACAAATGGGCGGGGCAAGCAGTTCACTTAATCTCTATGCCCCTTACACTACCGTGATGAATCGTATTTCGGGCAGCAAAAAAATTGGGTCGATTACGGTAAAAGTGGATGATTCTGTCAATACGACTGTCGCTGAAAAAGGAATTACTGAATTGCTCACTATGCGTCATGGTAAAAAAGATTTCTTCATCATGAATAGCGATACCATTAAACAAACCATTGAAAGTACCACTGGCACAATGAAATTGCTCATTTCCTCTATCGCCTTTATTTCATTAATCGTTGGTGGGATTGGGGTGATGAATATCATGTTGGTTTCCGTGACAGAGCGAACTAAAGAAATTGGTGTACGCATGGCTATTGGCGCGAGACAATTTAATATTCTGCAACAATTTTTAATTGAAGCCGTGCTGATTTGTTTAATTGGCGGCGTGACGGGGATTCTGCTTTCGGGCCTAATCGGTCTGTTATTTAACGTATTTATGACTGACTTTACGATGGCATTCTCTACCGGCTCAATTGTTGCGGCAGTGGTCTTCTCTACCCTTATTGGTGTGATCTTCGGCTATATGCCGGCAAAACGTGCAGCGCAATTAGATCCAATTACAGCTCTTGCTCGAGAATAAAGAAATTTTGTAAAACACAAAAGAGCGGTTAAAATTCTTACTAATTTTTAACCGCACTTTAATTTAAAAGAAAGGAAAAAATCCATGTTAAAAATGAAAAAATTAACCTTAGCAATCGCGATGGCAACTGCTCTAGCAGGTTGTGCCAATATCGGTGATTCTTATAAAGCGAGCCAGCAGGATTACCAAAATTATGCGGAAATCACCAAACAATTTAATGTAAAAGAAAACTGGTGGGCACTTTACAATGATTCACAATTAAATCGTGTGGTAGAACAAGCATTAGTTAACAACAAAGATTTAGCCAAAGCGTCTGTCGCCGTAAACCGTGCTTTATATAATGCAAACCTTGCAGGTGCGAATTTAATTCCTGCATTTAGCGGTTCAACCCAATCTTCTGCAAGTAAAAACGTGAAAACCGGTGGCAGCTCAGCAGTAAGCCATCAAGGTGCATTAAATGTGAGTTATACGTTAGATTTATGGCAACGCTTAGCGGATACTGCAGATGCCGCAGAATGGTCACACAAAGCAACGGCTGAAGATTTAGAAGCAACGAAACTTTCACTCATCAACTCTGTTGTGACAACGTATTATCAAATTGCTTATTTAAATGACGCTATCAGTACAACAGAGGAAACCATTAAATACTACAACGACATTAGCAGCATTATGCAACGTCGTTTATCACAAGGTGTCGCTGACAGTGCTAGTGTGGATCAATCACAACAAGCTGTATTAACCGCTCGTAACAACTTGATCAACTATCAAACACAACGCAAAACAGCGGAACAAACTTTACGTAACTTACTAAACTTAAAACCGGAAGAAGCATTAAATATCAACTTCCCACACATTCTTAATGTGAAAAATGTGGGTGTGAATTTAAATGTGCCTGTTTCTGTGATTGCGAATCGTCCTGATGTGAAAGGCTATCAATATCGCTTAAGCAGTGCATTCAAAAATGCAAAAGCAACTGAAAAAGGCTGGTTCCCAGAAGTCACTTTAGGTGGCAGCTTGACATCAAGTGGTACTAAAGTCGGTAACGCATTGGACAATCCTGTGGGTACAGGCTTAATCGGCATTAGCCTACCATTCCTCAACTGGAATACGGTGAAATGGAACGTGAAAATCTCTGAAGCCGATTATGAAACCGCACGTTTAAACTACGAGCAAAGTATTACTAAAGCTTTGAATGATGTAGATACCAACTACTTCGCCTATACACAAGCGCAAAGTGCCTTTGCTAACTTACAAAAAACACACAGCTATAACCAACGTATCACCAAATACTATCGTGATCGTTACAATGCTGGTGTATCTGAATTACGTGAATGGCTTGCTGCGGCAAACACAGAGAAAAGCTCTCAACTTTCTATCTTGAATGCGAAATACAACATCATTCAGGCAGAAAATGCCGTATATAGTTCAATGGCAGGTTATTACTCCCGTTAAAATCATGATTAAGGAAGTTTCGACTTCCTTAATCTTTTTTATGGACATGAAAAATGAAAAAACAACTAACTTTTTATTTCATTCGCCACGGTAAAACTGTTTGGAATACAGAAGGTTTAATGCAAGGTCATGGCGACTCCCCTTTAACTGAAGAAGGCATTAATGGCGCGAAAAAAACAGGTGTGGCACTTAATAATATTCCTTTTGTCGCGGCCTACTCTAGCGTATTAAAACGTACCATCGCAACCGCCTCTCACATTATCGGCGAACGTGATATTCCCCTTTTCCATCACCAAGGTTTAAACGAACAATATTTTGGTACCTGGGAAGGGCAACTTGTTGATACTTTAAGAGAACATCCCGAATTCCAGCAACTCATTAAAGATCCTGCTAATTACAAAGCTCAAGTAAATGGCGGAGAAACCTTTGAGCAATTAGGCAAACGTGCCATGAAAGCATTGCACGATATTATCAAGATTCACAATCAAGGTAATATTCTCATTGTGTCGCATGGCCATACCTTGCGTTTATTGCTTGCCTTATTAAACGGTGCAGCCTGGCAAAATCACCGCGATGAAGATAAATCAGTATCGCTCATTAACACCTCAATCAGTGTTGTACATTATGACGATGAGAACGGTTTTCGTGTTGAGAAAATAAATGATGCGGATCATTTAAAATAACTAAATTTCGCTAAAAAAATAACCGCACTTTGGATAACCTAAAGTGCGGTTAATTTTTATAGTGTTTTTGTGATTATTTCACTTCGCGGAATAAAATCTCGCCCGGAATCACAGAACCTTGCCAGTAAAGCTCAGTTGATACTTTCTCCGCTAAATCTAAGAAAGATTTCGCAATTTCACTATCTGGTGCTGCAACCACAGTTGGCTTACCCGCATCCAAATCTTGACGAACTTGGATATTCAACGGTAACTGGCCTAATACTTTCACATTGTATTTTTGTGCCATTTTTTCTGCACCACCGGTACCGAAGATCGCTTCATGGTGTCCGCAATTGCTACAAATATGCATAGACATATTTTCCACAATTCCCAATACTGGTACAGATACACGTTCAAACATCGATACGCCTTTCACCGCATCTAATAACGCAATATCTTGTGGTGTTGTAACCACTACCGCACCCGTTACAGGGATCTGTTGTGAAAGGGTCAATTGGATATCACCTGTACCCGGTGGCATATCGATCACTAAGTAATCTAAGCTATCCCATAAGGTTTCATTTAAAAGCTGACTTAATGCACTACTTGCCATTGGACCACGCCAAATGGTTGCATTATCTTCATCCATTAAGAAACCGATTGAGTTTGCAGATAAACCATATGCTTTAATTGGGGTGATATGTTGATTATCTGGTGAAGTTGGGCGTTGATGCGGTGCACCTAACATATGCGGAATAGATGGACCGTAAATATCCGCATCTAAGATCCCTACGCGAGCACCTTGAGCTTGTAAAGCTAGCGCAAGATTCACCGAAACGGATGATTTTCCTACCCCACCTTTACCTGAAGTCACCGCAATGATGTTCTTCACACCTTTAACAGCAGGTTGATTATTTGCACGTTTTAAGGTTGCGATTTGATAATTCACCACCCATTTGATTTCTTTGCTATCTGTTGCTTTTAATAACGCATCAGAAAGTTGCTGTTTCACTTGCTCCACGCCAGTGTTCCATGCAAAAGGCAATTGTAATTCAATACGTAATACGTCACCGCCTTTTTCAACTTTCTTCAATGTCTTTAATTCGATTAAGTCTTTTTGTAAGGTTGGGTGTTGAAATTGTTGGAAAAGTTGCAGAACCTGAGATTGTTGTTCTGCCGTTAAATTTTCAGAAAAAGCAGTTGCCATAATATTCCTTTAATAGTAGTAGGTAGTAGAGTAAATTTGTCAGGGATATTCTACCCCTTTTACACCTCAAATGTTAAGCTAAAAGTATAACTAAACTAGAAAAAATCACACTAATCAGGTAACATACTCGCAATTTTTGCAAAAAGAATAAGAGAAAAATAATGACAACTCAACCTCGTAAAATTTTAGTCACTTGTGCATTACCTTATGCAAATGGCGCCATTCATTTAGGCCATATGTTAGAACACATTCAAGCGGATATTTGGGTGCGTTTCCAACGTATGCGTGGCAATAAAATTCATTTTGTCTGTGCTGATGACGCGCACGGCACACCAATCATGCTTAATGCTGATAAATTAGGCATTACACCAGAAGAATTAATCGCAAAAGCAAAAGCTGATCACGTACGTGATTTTGCGGGCTTTAATATCAGTTTTGATAACTATCACTCTACTCACAGTGAAGAAAATAAACAAATCACCGCTGATATTTACAATAAATTAAAAGCTAAAGGCTTCATTAAAACGAAAGTGATTTCTCAGTTATTCGATCCTGAAAAGAACATGTTCTTACCGGATCGTTTCGTCAAAGGGACTTGTCCAAAATGTAAAGCTGAAGATCAATATGGTGATAACTGCGAAGTTTGTGCATCCACTTATAGCCCGATGGATTTAATTAATCCACGTTCTGCTGTATCAGGTGCAACACCAATCATTAAAGAATCTGAACACTTCTTCTTTGACTTACCTGCTTTTGAAGGGATGTTAAAAGAATGGACTCGCTCTGGCTCACTTCAACCTGAAATTGCAAACAAAATGCAAGAATGGTTTGAAAGTGGTTTGCAACAATGGGATATCTCTCGTGATGCCCCTTATTTTGGTTTTGAAATTCCAGGTGCAAAAGATAAATTCTTCTATGTTTGGCTAGATGCCCCAATCGGCTACATGGCTTCATTCAAAAATCTCTGCGATCGTGAAGGCATTGATTTTAATGAATTCTGGGGAGAAAACAGCGATGCAGAACTTTATCACTTTATCGGTAAAGATATCGTATATTTCCACAGTCTATTCTGGCCGGCTATGTTAGAAGGTAGCGAATTCCGCAAACCAACCAATGTGTTTGCTCACGGTTATGTCACCGTAGATGGCGCAAAAATGTCAAAATCACGCGGTACATTTATCCAAGCCAGCACCTATTTAAATCACATTGACCCAGAATGTTTGCGTTACTACTACGCAGCGAAATTAAACGATCGCATCGAAGATCTTGATTTCAATTTGGAGGATTTCGTTCAACGAGTCAATACAGATATCGTGAATAAATTAGTCAATTTAGCTTCTCGCAATGCGGGCTTTATCACAAAACGTTTTGAAGGCAAATTAGCAGATAAATTAGAAGATGAAGCGCTTTTCAATGAATTCACTGCACAAGCTGAACAAATTGCTGCTTACTATGAAAGCCGTGAATACAACAAAGCCATTCGTGAAATCATGGCATTAACTGATAAAGCCAATAAATATATTGATGAAAAAGCCCCTTGGGTCATTGCAAAAGAAGAAGGTAAAGATAGTGAATTACAAGCAGTTTGCTCAATGGGTATCGAGCTTTTCCGTGTATTAATGTCTTACTTAAAACCGGTTCTTCCAAAGCTAGCTGAACGTGCAGAAGCGTTCTTACAAACAGAACTAACTTGGAATAATATTGCACAGCCTTTATTAGGTCATCAACTTACTCCATTTAAAGCGCTTTTCTCTCGTTTAGAGAAAAAACAAATCGATGCTGTTGTAGAAGAAACTAAAGCACTTTTCGCTGAAGCAAACAAAGCGACAGAAAAAACATCGGCAAAAGCGACCGCACTTTCAAATGTTGAACCTATTGCTGATACTATTACCATTGATGATTTTGCTAAAATTGATATGCGTGTAGCAAAAGTACTGAAATGCGAAGCTGTACCTGAATCAAACAAACTCTTACGTTTTGAATTAGATTTAGGTGACCATACTCGCCAAGTATTCTCTGGCATTAAAGCGGCTTACAACAAACCTGAAGAATTAGAAGGTCGTTTTGTTATTGTGGTAGCAAACCTGGCTCCTCGCAAAATGAAATTCGGTGTGTCAGAAGGAATGATTCTTTCTGCTGGTACTGGCGGAAGTGATTTATTCTTACTTTCAGCTGATAGCGGTGTGACTGCCGGTATGCAAGTAAAATAATTTAACATTTAGGCGACTTCGGTCGCCTTTTTTATTGCCAAATAGAATCAAATACCCTACCATATCAATCAGATATTTATCACGCAAATTAAAAGGAATTCATTATGACGAACGAACTTATCTGCTATAAACAAATGCCGGTTTGGACAAAAGATAAACTACCTAAAATGTTCCAAGAAAAACACAATACAAAAGTGGGCACTTGGGGCAAACTTACGGTGTTGAAAGGTAAGCTTAAGTTTTATGAGCTAACTGAAGATGGTGATGTTATTGCTGAGCATATTTTCACGCCAGAAAGTAACATTCCGTTTGTCGAGCCACAAGCCTGGCATCGAGTTGAAGCACTTTCTGATGACTTAGAATGTACGCTTGGCTTCTATTGCAAAAAAGAAGATTACTTCAGCAAAAAATATAATATGACTGCAACGCATGGTGATGTGGTTGATGCTGCTAAAATTATTAAACCTTGTAAAGTGTTAGATTTAGGCTGCGGACAAGGTCGTAACTCCCTTTATTTAAGTTTAAAAGGTTATGATGTGACTTCTTGGGATCACAATGAAAACAGCATTGCCTTCTTAAACGAAACTAAAGATAAAGAAAACTTAAATATCAAAACTGCTGTTTATGATATTAACACCGCCAATATTCAAGAAAACTACGACTTTATTGTATCAACCGTGGTATTTATGTTCTTAAATCGTGAGCGAATTCCAGCTATTATTAAGAATATGCAAGAACACACCAACCCAGGTGGTTACAACTTAATTGTAGCAGCGATGTCTACACCTGAGGTACCTTGTCCATTAGCGTTCTCATTTACGTTCTCTGAAGGTGAATTAAAAGAATACTATAAAGATTGGGAATTCTTAGAATACAACGAAAATATGGGCGAATTACATAAAACCGATGAAAACGGCAATCGCATTAAATTAAAATTTGCGACAATGTTAGCAAGAAAAAAATAATTCGCTAATTTAGAAAAGAAAATGACCGCACTTTGTTAGATAAAGTACGGTCATTTTTTATAGTTTTCACAATCTCTAGATGGATAACGATAAACGAGGTTTATTTTAGTAGTTATAAAGAGATCTATCTCTTCTGCTCCCTTACAATACCTATCATTTTGAAAAATAAATCCAGCTTTTGCCAAGGTATCCTTAATTAGAGATATTTTCATATTTTCTTTAAAATTAATTATGATATAGGAAGAAATTTTAGTGTTATTGTCTATAGAATCTATGGATTGAGCAGCTTCTTTATTGAATACCGATAAAATATGATTTTGGTGCTTAAGAGCATCCCATCTTTTTTCTGATTGGCTTTTTATTCCCCAAATAGAAAAAAATATAAAAACAACAAAAATAAACTTTTTAATCATTATTATCTATGATAAATAAAACCGCACTAAGTTATTTTAAAGTGCGGTTTGTTTTCTATAAGATCTTAATTACTCTTCAATAGAGCGTAATAATTCGTTGATACCTACTTTACCTAAAGTTTTTGCATCAACTTTTTTCACGATCACTGCACAGTATAAGCTATATTTACCACATTTTGATGGAAGGCTACCTGAAACAACCACAGAACCAGCAGGAACGCGACCGTAGAACACTTCACCAGTTTCACGATCATAGATTTTAGTTGATTGACCAATGAATACGCCCATAGAGATCACACAACCATCTTCAACAATCACGCCTTCAACCACTTCAGAACGTGCACCGATAAAACAGTTATCGCCGATAATAGTTGGGTTTGCTTGTAATGGCTCTAATACACCACCGATGCCTACACCACCTGATAAGTGAACGTTTTTACCAATTTGCGCACATGAACCAACGGTTGCCCATGTATCAACCATGGTACCTTCACCCACATATGCACCAATATTTACATAAGATGGCATCAATACACAGTTTTTAGAAATGTATGCACCTTTACGTACGGTTGCAGAAGGTACAACACGGAAACCTTCTTGAGCAAAACGCTCTTCGGTATAGTCAGCAAATTTTAATGCTACTTTGTCATAGTATTTAGTTTCAGCGCCATCAATGATTTGGTTATCATTGATACGGAAAGATAATAATACCGCTTTTTTCAACCATTGATGAGTAACCCATTCGCCATCAATTTTTTCTGCAACACGGTATTTACCGCTATCTAATCCTTCGATCACTTCTTCGATTGCTGCACGAGTTTGTGCATCAACTGTTTTAGGGGTAATTTCCGCACGTTTTTCAAATGCAGCTTCAATAACTTGTTGTAAATTTGACATTTTGCTTCCTATTGTTGATGTGAAATAACGGTTGATAGTTTTATCATATTTTTGACTTTCAAGCAAAAAACAACCGCACTTTCTTTTGATTTAAAACATAAAAAAAAGCGAACCTTATTATGGCTCGCTTTTTTCTATTTTTTCGTTTAAGTTAGTTGATAACAGAAACATTTAATGATGAACCGCCAACGATTCTTACGCGACGACCTGCTTTAAAGCTAGGATCCGCTTTTTGAACCACAACGATCTCTTCTCTATTATCTTTTCTGATAACAAGCTCTGCACCATTAACTTGGCTCATTTTCTCTTCAGCTTTGCTACCAATAATCGCCCCACCAATTGCACCTACTGCAGTTGCAATTGCTTGTCCAGTGCCACCGCCAATTGTACTACCAGCGATACCACCTAAAGCACCACCACCAACTGTACCGATTACACCTGGATTATCCGCTTGGATTTTAACAGGACGAACAGAAACAATAGTACCATAGCTAATTGAACGCGCTTCTTTTGCTTGTCCAGCTTCATACACATCACCGCTAAAAATATCAGTGTTTGCACAACCGGTTAAGCCGATAGACATCATAAGTGCTAATGCTACTGTTACTTTTTTCATAAAACTAACCTTCTAAAAATAAATTAGATTGGGTTTCTTGGAGACCAAGTAGAAACGTTTTTCACGCCTTGACCGTTGTCAGATACTTTCACACAAGCACCAGTTACTAAAGTTGAATCGTATTTGTGAACGATAACTTCTGTTTCACCTTCTTGTTTGTATGAGCAGTCGTTTTTACGAACGGTTAATTTTACATCATCACCTTGGAATTCAGTGAAGATAACTTGACCTTTATAAGCGCTTTCATCTTTTTGTGATTGAGATGAACAAGCTGATAAACCTAAACTTAATAAGACAGTTAATGCTAAGGTAATTTTTTTCATTACACTAAACCTCGAGTATTTTCTTTATTGTATAAGGATGAACCTTTATGCAAACGTGATTTTCTGTTTTATCAACAAAACCCACTGCAATGGATGGATTGGGCAATTGCTCCCCTTCCACCTTAGGTTCGCTCACCTTCATGGTTAATTGAGTTAGTTCCTTCCATAAAAATGTATTGCAAATTCGATTAACCCAATCCTCAACAGATTCATGAGATAAAAACGGCATTACAATTTCAATATGTTCCCAAGTTTCTTGGGGATATTGTTTATTTTTAGGAAACGGTAATTCAATAACATCGACAGGCTGACCAATGAAATCAACTGGCTCATCTAATTCAATCAAATAGATAGGACGCCCATTGACGATATTATCGCTTAAAATTCTACCGCACTTTAATAACTCTGTCAGCCAATTTTTTGCTTTTTCTTCAGTATTTGCTCTTAAAGCTAAATGATCAATTTGATAATCCGCTAAATTCACTTTCATGACGGCAGCTAGTTGCTGAATTTTTTCCTGAAATAAAGGCAACTCCTGATAAAGTGCGGTCGATTTTTCCATTAAATTTGACATTTTCTCCTGCTCTTACTTTGAGAAATCTATAAACAACGGTATCATAGCCGATTATTTTCATTATTCAATTTCAAGATTAGGAAAAACCGTGAATATTCAATCTATTTTATCCGATAAAATTAAACAAGCGATGATTGCTGCTGGCGCAGATGAACAATGTGATGCGCTTATTCGCCAATCAGGTAAACCACAATTTGGCGATTACCAAGCAAACGGCATCATGGCTGCTGCTAAAAAACTAGGTTTAAATCCACGTGAATTTGCACAAAAAGTATTAGATCATGCTGATCTTTCTGATGTCGCAGAAAAAACTGAAATTGCTGGTCCAGGTTTTATTAATATTTTCTTAAATCCAACTTGGTTAGCGAATAACGTTTCTGCTGCATTAAAAGATCAAAATCTTGGTGTCAGCGCAAATGAAAAACAAACCATCGTGATTGATTATTCTTCACCAAACGTTGCGAAAGAAATGCACGTAGGTCACTTACGTTCTACCATCATCGGTGATGCCGTTGTTCGTACCCTTGAATTTTTAGGTCACAACGTTATTCGTGCGAATCACGTGGGTGACTGGGGTACGCAATTTGGTATGCTTATTGCTTATCTTGAAAAAATGGAAAATGAACACGCAAGCGAAATGGAACTTCAAGATCTTGAAGCATTCTATCGCGAAGCGAAAAAACATTATGATGAAGATGAAGCTTTCGCTAAAAAAGCCCGTAACTATGTGGTGAAATTGCAAGGTGGAGATGAATATTGCCGTACAATGTGGAAAAAATTAGTCGATATCACCATGCAACAAAACCAACGTAACTACGATCGTTTGAATGTCACATTGACTGAAAAAGATGTGATGGGTGAAAGTCTTTATAACCCGATGTTACCTGCTATCGTTGAAGATCTGAAAAAACAAGGTTTAGCAGTTGAAGATGAAGGTGCATTAGTGGTTTATCTTGATGAATTCAAAAACAAAGAAGGCGAACCGATGGGCGTTATCGTTCAGAAGAAAGATGGCGGTTTCCTTTATACCACTACCGATATTGCGGCGGCGAAATACCGTTATGAAACCTTAAAAGCGGATCGCGCATTAGTATTCTCTGATACACGTCAAAGCCAACACATGCAACAAGCGTGGTTAATTACGCGTAAAGCCGGTTATGTACCAGATAGCTTCTCACTTGAACATAAAAACTTCGGTATGATGTTGGGTAAAGATGGTAAACCATTCAAAACTCGTACTGGCGGCACCGTAAAATTAGCAGATTTATTAGACGAAGCGATTGAGCGTGCCACTGTATTAATCAACGAGAAAAATACCAATTTATCTGATGAAGAAAAAACTGCGGTTATTGAAGCAGTAGGTATTGGCTCGGTGAAATATGCGGATCTTTCCAAAAACCGCACAACTGACTATGTGTTCGATTGGGATAATATGCTCAGTTTTGAAGGTAATACCGCGCCTTATATGC
>JABZOY010000139.1:0-2927 GCA_015255025.1 Haemophilus sp. | reverse complement strand
GCCTACACGCTTTATTTCGCCATGGTTTCCGCTTTGCTTTGGTGTGTTGATTGCTTTAGGTTATGCCTATTTAGCCGGATTTAGTTTACCAACCTTTCGTGCAATGATGGCATTACTTTTTATTGCCATCCTTCAATGTTCTCGACGATATTACACGCCTTTGCAAATGCTGTGTTTGGTGGTGGCATTTTTACTATTTTGTGATCCTCTTATGCCACTTTCGGTCAGCTTTTGGCTTTCAGTTGGTGCTGTTACCTGTTTGATTGTATGGTACCGATATGTTCCCTTATCAATAATAGAGTGGCAACATAAAAAATTATCCAGCAAAGTGCGGTGGATTTTTGGCTTGTTTCATTTGCAGCTTGGGCTGCTGGTTTTATTCACGCCCATTCAGCTTTTCTTTTTTAATGGCTTGGCATTAAATGGATTCTTAGCAAATTTAATCGCAGTACCCTTGTATAGTTTCTTACTTGTGCCATTGATTCTCTTTGCTGTATTAACCCATGGTGCATTTTCTTCTTGGCATCTTTCAAATACGATTGCTCAAGGTATTACACAATGCCTCCGTGTTTTCCAAGGCTCGTATATGCCGATTTCGATCAATTTATCTCTCATTCTGACCGCACTTTTAAGCCTTGTTTTTGGCGGAATGTTATATGGTTTGTATTTTGCATCTCAAAGGAAAACAAAAAACACACCGCTAAAATCAAGTCGATTTTTCACATTAAACAGCACAAAAATCTTATCGTCAGAAGCTTATAAACAAGCTCTTTTAGGTGTTATTCTTATTTCTAGTTTTTGTATTGGTACTCTTGGGTATCGATATATCACGAAACCCAAATGGCAGTTAGATACGTTAGATGTGGGACAAGGTTTAGCAACCTTAATTGTAAAAGAAGGGAAAGGCGTGTTGTATGATACGGGGCCCGCTTGGCAGAGTGGAATAGGTGGCTCTTCTATGGCGGAATTAGAAATATTGCCTTATCTTCAACGGGAAGGGATTGAACTTGAAACCTTGATTTTAAGCCATGATGATAATGACCATTCAGGCGGTGCTAAAACGATTTTAACCGCATACTCAGAGATTGAGCTGATTACACCTTCTCGCAAAAGCTATGGCGAAATGCACCGCACTTTTTGTCTTCAGGGGAAACAATGGCAGTGGCGAGGACTTGATTTTAAAATTCTTTCACCAATGCAAATTACAGACAGGGCGGAAAATCCGCAATCTTGCGTAATTTTACTAACGGATGGGCAGTATCAGATCCTTTTAACTGGTGATGCTGATGTGGCGACAGAAAGATCTTTTGCTGAAAACCTCGGCAAGATTAACGTGTTACAGGTGGGGCATCATGGTAGTAAAACTTCAACAGGCGAGTTTTTACTGGGACAGACAAAACCGGATATAGCCTTAATTTCAAGTGGACGATGGAATGCGTGGAATTTTCCTCATCCAACCGTGATTGAACGGTTAAATCGTTATCAAAGTGCGGTCGAAAATACCGCTATTTCAGGCCATATAAGGTTAAATTTTACTGAAAAGGGCATTGAAATTGAAAAGGCGAGAGTAGATTTTTCACCTTGGTTTGCCCGTGTAATTGGATTATCCCCGAAATAACAGGTACAATGCAGCCAATTTTTTTAAGATAATTGATGTAAGAATAAGCTATGCAAGATAAAGATTTCTCAACCACACAAACTTTTAAGCGTTTATGGCCGATGATTTCACCGTTTAAATCAGGCTTATTAGTCGCCGCTTTTGCTTTAATTTTTAATGCTTTGGCAGATTCAGGTTTGATTTATATGCTTAAGCCTTTGCTTGATGATGGTTTCGGAAAAGCCGATCATTCTTTCTTGAAAATGATGGCATTTGTTGTCGTTGGTATGATTATATTGCGTGGGGTGACCAACTTTGTCTCTACTTATTGCCTGGCGTGGGTATCCGGTAAAGTAGTGATGATTATGCGCCGCCGTTTGTTTAAACATTTAATGTTTATGCCAGTGAGCTTCTTTGATCGTAATTCAACAGGTAAATTGCTTTCTCGTATTACCTACGATTCAGAAATGATAGCGAACTCTTCATCTAGTTCATTAGTGACGATTGTTCGCGAAGGAGCCTATTTAATTTCGTTGCTTGTTGTGATGTTCTATACTAGTTGGGAATTAACACTTGTACTTTTCGTGATTGGGCCGATTATTGCAGTGCTGATTCGCATGGTATCTAAGATTTTCCGTAAGCTTAGTAAAAACATGCAAGATTCCATGGGGGAATTGACCTCTGCAACGGAACAAATGCTAAAAGGGCATAAAGTGGTGCTGTCTTTTGGTGGACAATTAGTTGAAGAAGAGCGTTTCGATAAAGTCAGTAACGATATGCGTCGCAAAGGTATGAAGATGGTGACTGCTGATGCGATTTCAGATCCAGTTGTGCAAGTAATTGCTTCTTTGGCGTTGGCAGCAGTGCTTTACTTAGCAACGACACCATTAATTGCTGATGATAATTTAACTGCGGGTTCTTTCACGGTGGTCTTTTCTTCGATGTTAGCGATGATGCGTCCGTTAAAATCTTTGACGAATGTGAACTCACAGTTCCAACGTGGCATGGCAGCGTGTCAGACATTATTTGCCATCTTAGATTTGGAAACAGAGAAAGATAATGGCACGTATAAAGCAGAACCTGCAAAAGGTGATTTAGAATTTAAAAACGTGAGTTTTGCTTATGAGGGTAAAGAAGAGAAAGCCTTAAATAATATCTCTTTTTATGTGCCTGCAGGCAAAACTGTGGCTTTAGTGGGGCGTTCAGGTTCGGGAAAATCAACGATTGCTAATTTGGTGACGCGTTTCTACGATATTGACGAAGGCGAAATTTTATTAGATGGCGTAAGAATTCAAGATTATCGTTTATCTAATTTACGTGAGAATTGTTC
>JABZOY010000138.1:0-2975 GCA_015255025.1 Haemophilus sp. | reverse complement strand
TGCTTCTTCTTTAGTATTTGAGACTATTGCAGATAAAAAACATTGCACAAAAAATCGTTACAAGGGAGAGCTTTTCTACGGGCGTCGAGGTACGTTAACACACTTTGCACTTCAAGATTTAATGTGTGAAATGGAAGGCGGAACAGGTTGTTATCTTTATCCTTGTGGGGCCGCAGCGGTAACAAATGCTATTTTATCATTTGTGGAAACAGGCGATCATGTCTTAATGACAGGTGCAGCGTATGAGCCGACACAAGATTTTTGTAATGTGATTTTGAAAAAAATGCATATTGATACGACCTACTATGATCCAATGATAGGTACTGATATTGCTAAACTTGTGCAGCCAAATACCAAAGTCTTATTTTTAGAATCTCCAAGTTCTTTAACGATGGAAGTGCCTGATATCCCAGCGATTGTTAAAGCGGTTCGAGCAGTGAGCCCTGAAATCGTCATTATGATCGATAATACATGGGCTGGAGGCGTACTATTCAAAGCGTTAGAACACGGTATTGATATCTCTATTCAAGCAGGAACGAAATATTTAGTGGGGCATTCTGATATTATGATCGGTACTGCCGTGGCTAATGCACGTACTTGGGATAAATTGCGCGAGCATTCCTATTTAATGGGACAAATGGTTGATGCCGATTCTGCTTATACGACGGCTCGTGGCATTCGCACCTTAGGTGTACGATTAAAACAGCATCACGAAAGTAGTTTAAAAGTGGCTAAATGGTTAAGTGAACAACCACAAGTTAAAGCGGTTTATCATCCAGCCCTACCAAGTTGCCCAGGCCATGAAAACTTTAAACGTGATTTTACCGGCGCAAGCGGTTTATTCTCTTTTGAATTACATAAACGTTTAAACGATGAAGAGCTTTCCGCCTTTATGGATCATTTTGATCTTTTCACAATGGCTTATTCTTGGGGTGGGTTTGAATCGCTCATTTTATGTAATCAACCAGAAGAAATTGCGAAAATTCGTCCGAGTATTGAGCGCAAATTAACAGGTTCATTAATTCGTCTGCATATTGGATTTGAAGACACGGATGAATTAATTGCCGATCTTCAATCGGGCTTTGACCGAATCAAATAAGAAAGAGGGCTGTTTATGTAAACAGCCCTTATTTACTCAATCTTTGAGTTGATTTATCATAGTCAGCATTTTTAGCAACTAGAGAAGAACAATGAAACATATTCATATTTTAGGCATCTGCGGGACCTTTATGGGTGGTGTTGCGATGATTGCCAAACAAATGGGTTATAAAGTAACGGGCTCCGATACCAATGTTTACCCGCCAATGAGCACTTTTTTACAAGAGCAGGGTATTGAAATTATTCCTAATTATGATGTGGCTCAACTTAAGCCTGCACCCGATATGGTGATTGTTGGCAATGCCATGAAACGTGGTAATCCTTGTGTGGAATATGTTTTGGATAATGCGTTGCCTTATACATCTGGCCCGCAATGGTTACACGACCATTTGTTGCGTAATCGTTGGGTATTGGCGGTTTCAGGTACACATGGTAAAACCACAACAACGGGCATGTTGACTTGGATTTTAGAACAAAATGGATTAAAACCCGGTTTTCTAATCGGTGGTATTGCGGGGAATTTTGGTACATCTGCTCGTTTAGGGGAAAGCGAGTTCTTCGTGATTGAAGCAGATGAATATGATACGGCGTTCTTTGATAAACGTTCTAAATTTGTACATTACAATCCGAAAACCTTGATCATTAATAACATTAGCTTCGATCATGCTGACATCTTCGATGATCTTCACGCGATCCAGCGTCAATTCCATCATATGATCCGCACCATTCCTTCTACAGGACGCGTTCTTTCTTTTGCAGATGAACAGAGCGTGAAAGAAACCCTCAATATGGGATGTTGGTCAGAACAGCAATTTATCGGTAAAGATAAAGAATGGTTTGCGGAACGTATTACCAATGATTGCTCTGAATTTGCTGTATTCCATCATGGTCAAAAAGTCGCTGAAGTGAAATGGAATATTGTTGGGCAGCACAATATGCACAATGCTTTAATGGCGATTGCGGCGGCTTACCATGCCGGTGTGAAAATTGAAGATGCATGTCATGCATTAGGTAGCTTTATCAATGCAAAACGTCGTTTAGAAGTGAAGGGTGAAGTAAACGGGATTACGGTTTATGATGACTTCGCTCACCATCCAGAAGCAATTCTGGCTACACTTACGGCATTGCGTGACAAAGTAGGTGGTGGCGTACGTATTCTTGCCGTATTAGAGCCTCGTTCAAACACCATGAAAATGGGTGTGCATAAAGATGAAATTGCCCCAGCACTAGGACGTGCCGATGCCGTATTTATGTTACAACCAGATAATATTCCATGGGACATCGCTGAAATTGCGGGACAATGTGTGCAACCTGCACATTACACAGGAAATGTTGATAAATTAGTCGATATGATTGTGGCAGAAGCAAAACCAACGGATCATATTCTTGTGATGTCAAACGGTAGCTTTGGCGGCATTCATCAAAAGATTTTAGATCGATTAAAATAATCTCAATGTTAAGTGCGGTCAAAAATGAGAGTGTTTTTGACCGCACTTTTTATTATCAAAATAAGGAAATTACATGGCTGATCCACATATTCAATCTCCAATGGATGTTTGGGATAAACTCACTGTCATTATTTATCGCACAGGCTTTGTCATTGCGGCATTTAGCATCTTGGCTTTAACTTGGTATCCTCAACAGGCTCAAATTGCCGTGTTGATTGCGGCAACTTGTTGTGCATCATCCCTTCATATTTATTTAAAGCATTTTCGTTTAACATTCCAATTTGCCACGTGGCTTGCACTTTTATGTGCGCTTTTAGATTGGCATGAATTAGCGTTAGGTGGTGCCTTGGTAACACTTGGCGGTTTATGTTTTAAAGAATACTTCTGTTTTAGAGTACCGCTATTAAATTTACAACCTGCATTTGTCGC
>JABZOY010000137.1:0-3052 GCA_015255025.1 Haemophilus sp. | reverse complement strand
CTACTAGGGGCATTTAGAGCATTGATCTCAGTCGTTCCAGTAATATTATTATTTTCTCTGTCTACAGACGTTAAATCTATATAGCGATATGTTTTAGTATTGTTTTTCCATCTTATATTTTGAGTTTTTTCAACAAGTTCTTCTAACGTTTTCCATTTAAATCCAACCTTTCCAAGTTCTTCTTCACTTAACAATTTCTCCCGATAGTATTCATACTGCTTCCGACGTAGTGTAAGCTCGCTGGTAAGCTCGCTGGTAAGCGCTGTCAATGCGTCCAAAATTTTTACGATTTCGGTTTGGACGGAGAGTGGGGGGATGGGGATTAGGATTTTTTCCATCTGGTGGCTCATTAGTTTAGGATTTCCCATACCTGAATAAACATGATTCTTTGCTTCAATTGAAAGCCAATAAAATAAAAATTTATAGTTTAGTTCAAGGTTATTTTGAATTTTTATTAAGCCACAGACATTTGTGATTGAGAATTTTCCTGACCGATAAAATACTGTTCCTGCATTAGCACCATCAGTAGTCCAACTAACAAATTCTCCATCAAAGTCGAATGAGTTAATTTTCCCAATTTCACCATTATTTACAGTTTGAGAACTATATACCGGATAATCTCCTAAATTATTAGCTAAATACTCCTTTGATATAACTCTCCCTCTTGTCAAAGAGGCTACGTTAATTAAGGGCTTCCACTTCACCTCAGCCCCATCCAATAATTTTTCTAAAAAAGTGCGGTTGTTTTTCATGGTGTTTACCCCTCAATCTCCGCCACAATTTTGTCAATTTCTGAACGCAAACGGTCGATATTGGCAACAGTTTGCTTAATTTCTACGTTGAGTTTATCAATATCAATGACTTCTCGGGTGTCTTTTTGTTCTACATAAGAACTCACTGCAAGGTTGTAGTCATTTTGGGCGATTTCTTCAAAGGATACGGATTTGGCTAAATGCGGCACATCTTCTTTATCGGCAAACAG
This sequence comes from Haemophilus sp., assembly GCA_015255025.1. Classification (GTDB taxonomy): domain Bacteria; phylum Pseudomonadota; class Gammaproteobacteria; order Enterobacterales; family Pasteurellaceae; genus Haemophilus_D. Next base: position 2,070 of record JABZOY010000137.1, on the reverse strand, counting down.
TTTGATAATTTGCTCAATATGATCCTCTTCCAAAATGTTGTTATTGGTGGCGGATTTAAATAAACCGCTGGCATCGATAAATTGGGTTTGGGTATTGGTTTTATGTTTGGAAAGCACCAAAATATTCACCGCAATGCTGGTGCCGAAAAAGAGATTGGGCGCTAAAGCAATCACCGTTTCTACATAGTTATGATCTACCAAATATTGACGAATTTTTTGCTCGGCACCGCCGCGATAAAAAATACCAGGGAAGGAGACAATCGCTGCGCGGCCTTTTGCCGAAAGATAACTTAACGCATGCAAAATAAAGGCAAAATCCGCTTTGGATTTTGGTGCAAGCACGCCGGCGGGGGCAAAACGCTCATCATTAATCAGTGTGGGATCGTCCGAGCCAATCCATTTCACGGAGTAAGGCGGATTAGAAACAATGGCATCGAAAGGTTTATCCTCACCAAATTGCGGATTCATTAAGGTGTTGCCAAGGGCGATATTAAACTTGTCGTAGTTGATGTTATGTAAAAACATATTCATACGAGCAAGGTTGTAAGTGGTGTGATTAATTTCCTGTCCGAAGAATCCTTCTTCAATGATGTGTTCATCAAATGGTTTTTTCGCTTGCAATAATAAAGAACCCGAACCGGCAGCAGGGTCGTAAATTTTATTGACCTTGTCTTGTCCATACAAAGCCAGTCGAGCAATCAGTTTGGAAACGCATTGTGGCGTAAAGAACTCGCCACCTGATTTACCGGCATTGGCAGCATAGTTGGAAATTAAAAATTCGTAAGCATCACCGAATAAATCAATATGATTATCTTCAAAGTCGCCAAAATCTAACTCGGCAACGCCTTTTAATACGGCAGCTAGACGGCTGTTTTTATCGGCAACGGTATTGCCCAAACGGTTGCTGGTGGTATCAAAATCGGCAAATAAGCCTTTGATATCCTGTTCGGAAGGGTAGCCAGTAGCGGAGTTTTCGATATCGTTAAAGATTTGTTTTAATTCCGTATTGAGATTTGGATTGCTGTTGGCATTCGCCACGACATTTTTAAATAATTGGCTCGGGTAAATAAAATAGCCTTTTGCTTTGATGGTGTCTTCTTTGACTGCTGCAATAATAGGGTCGTCATCATTAAAAGCAGAATAATCAACGCTATCATCTCCACCTTTAATGTAGTTGGCAAAGTTTTCGCTGATAAAACGATAGAAAAGTGCCCCTAAAACGTATTGTTTAAAATCCCAACCGTCAACAGCACCTCGCACATCATTAGCGATTTGCCAAATGCGGCGATGAAGTTCATCGCGTTGTCGTTGTTGAATTGCAGCTGCCATAAAATCCTCAGAATATTTTGTGTAATTATTAAGTTATAAATGTTTAAAATTATACAGGAAATAAATAATAACTAAATGAATTTCTGTGGAAATTCCTCTACAATAAGAACATACTAATGTTTCTAAAAAAAATAAAAAATGAGCCCAAAATCAACCGCACTTAATGCTATTTCGTTGCCCTTAAATCAAGTCAATTTAATTGAAGCTTCAGCAGGTACAGGGAAAACCTATACTATTGGTTCTATCTATCTTCGTTTACTTTTACAGGCTGGTGAGAATTGTTTTTCTCGTCCGTTGAATGTGGAAGAGATTTTGGTCGTAACCTTTACTGAAATGGCGACGGAAGATTTAAAACGCAAAATTCGGGAACGTTTAACGGCGGCAATTTCGGTTTTTTCTGAATATTATGAAAAGCAAGACAAGGGGATTTTTACTGGAGAACATCAATTTTTAGCGGAATTATTGTCTTATTTAGAGGATATTCCGACTGCACTTCGCCGCTTAAAGCTAGCCGAACAAAATTTAGATTTAGCCTCCATTTATACCATTCACGGTTTTTGTCGTCGAATGCTGATGCAGCATGCTTTTAATTCAGGTGTGCATTTCAATTTAAAACTTCTCAAAGATCAGTCTGATTTACTCAAACAATTTGCAAATGAATTTTGGCGAGAGCATTTTTATGATTTGCCTTTCCATTTGGCTGCATTTATCTCAAAAGAATTAAAGTCGCCAGAAGATGTT
>JABZOY010000136.1:0-3057 GCA_015255025.1 Haemophilus sp. | reverse complement strand
CACAAATGGGCGTCAATCCAGCGTCTTAACCATTCCAATGTTACAAGCCTCTAACTTAGGTCGAGGTTTATCACCGGTTTCTGGCGTGGTTGTAGCAGTATCCGGTATGGGAAACATCTCACCATTTGAAATCGTAAAACGTATGTCTGTCCCAATGTTGGTTGGTTTTATTTGTGTGATTATCGGCACAGAAATCTTTGTTTCTGTTGCTGCCTAATTTAATCGGTAAAAAAGAAGGGCTGATAGTGAATATCAGCCCTTTTGTTTTGAGTTAAGTGCGGTCAATTTTCTCGCTGTTTTTGATTTTATGCATTTGATGATTTTCAAAGGCTTTCACCAAATCTGCGACTTTTTCGCCTTCCGGTAAAACCAAATCTTGTGCGATATCATTAAGCGGCACAATCACGAATTCGCGATTTTTCATATCGTAATGAGGCACGGTTAAGCGTTCATTTTGAATGATTTGATCGCCATAAAGCAGAATATCCAAATCCAGTGTACGCTCACCCCAACGACGTAAACGCACGCGACCTTGTTCATTTTCAATGCGTTGCAATTCATCGAGCAAAGCTAAAGGTGGGCGAGTGGTTTCGATCATTGCCACTGCATTCACATAATCCGGTTGATCTTGCGGGCCTAATGGTTTGCTTTGATAAAATTCGCTGACCGATTTTAATTCGGTATTAGGTAGCGCAGAAATTGCCTCTAATGCGGAATTTAATTGTTCTGTCGGCGTATTTAAATTGCTGCCAAGGGCGATATACACTTGAACCATTAGTTAGCCGCCTTAGGTTTACGTCTGCGGTAATATTTTTTCTTCGGCGCTGGATGCAATTTTTGTTGCTCTTGAACCAACTGGCGACGTTGTTCTTGATTGCTGAGTTGGTACTCATGCCACCATTTTGCGAGTTCAACGGTTTCACCGCCTTCCACTTCAGCACGCATTGCCAATAAATCAAAGGCTGCACGGAATTTTTGATGTTCCATCGTGCGAGCAGGGTGAGAACCTGTGCGTTTAAGCAATTGTAATTGCAACATCCAAATATCACGAATAACGGATGTATGACGACGAGGTGCGGCTAATGATCGGCATAATTGATCAAGCACTTCATTGCCTGCAAGGGCATAAGCATCGTGATTGTTTAAGCCACCTTCATTTTTCAACACATCCACTTTTTCGCGCAATGGATACCAGAAGAATGCCGCAAATAAAAAGGCTGGATTAATGCGCAATTTATCGGCAATACGTTCATCAGTTGAATTTAACGACGTTAAAATCATGCGTTCCGCAAGGCTGTCTTCTTTTTCGGTGAAATAAGGCGTTAAGCTTGGGAAAAGCTGTTCAAATAAGCCATATTGGCGAAGTAATTTATAAGTTTTTACGCCATTGCCAGACTGCAATAATTTTAAGCTTTCATCTAATAAACGCGCCGGTGGAATATTTTTCAGCAATGGTGCAAGCTCACGAATGGGTTGTTCACTTGGTTTTTCCAAGAACATATCCAATTTCGCCATAAAGCGTACAGAGCGTAGCATACGCACAGGATCTTCTTGATAACGGGTAACGGGATCGCCAATCAGACGTAATTTTCCGTTTTTTAGATCATCAATTCCGTTGAAGTAATCACGCAGCGTATTATCTTGCGGATTGTAGTAAAGGGCGTTTACGGTAAAGTCACGACGCTCTGCATCTTGTTCAATGGTGCCGTACACATTATCACGCAGTAACATCCCTTCATCACTTTGTTTGGCTTGATTTTCGCTGCGCGCATCTGAATGGCTAGCACGGAATGTGGCCACTTCGATCACATCGCGTCCAAACATAATATGCGCAAGACGGAAACGACGACCAACTAAACGGCATTGACGTTGGAATACCGCTTGAATTTGGTCGGGACGTGCATTCGTTGCTACATCAAAATCTTTTGGGTGTTTACCTAACAATAAATCACGCAAACAACCACCAACGATATAAGCGTCATAACCTTGACGTTGCAATTTTTCTACCACGGTAATGGCATTACGGCTAAACATACGTGGGTTAATCCCAAAATGAGAGGCTTTAACGATATGTTTGTCATGACGATGCGCTTGGGTATTCGTTTTTTTATGGTGAGAAGAGGACGGGGCGATCTTGGGTTGTGAACGCTCTGTTTTTGAAACGTTTGGTTTTTCAGTTTTGGGCGCCGTTTTTGGGACAGGCGAATTTATATTGGTTTTAGTTTCTTTTTTAGTTTTTTTACCAAATAAATTTTTTATATAAGTAAGAATAATTTACTCCATTCTCTATGTTCAATGCGCATTTGATAAAAACACGAAAAGTGCGGTTGTTTTTGACCGCACTTTTTCGTTGGGTTATTTGAATCAATTAACCTGCGACTTGTTTTTCACGAATTTCAGCAAGGGTTTTGCAATCGATACAAAGATCAGCAGTAGGACGTGCTTCTAAACGACGAATGCCAATTTCTTCCCCACAAGAATCGCAATAACCGAAATCATCGGTGTCCAATTTTTTCAATGTATATTCAATCTTTTTCATTAATTTACGCTCGCGATCGCGGTTACGTAATTCAAGACTGAATTCTTCTTCTTGGGTCGCACGGTCAGCTGGATCTGGGAAGTTTGAAGCTTCATCTTGCATATGGGCAACAGTTCTTGATGCTTCTTCCACAATTTGCTCATGCCATGCAGTTAAAATTTTTTTGAAATGAAGAATTTGATCTTCATTCATATATTCTTCACCTTTTTTAGGTTGATAAGGCTTAACACCAGCCAAATCCAGCAAACTTAGAGAGGCCTTAGACATAGATAACTCCTAATAATAGTACAGAATTTAATGACGTCCTGTCTTGTTTTTGTGATTAGTTCTTATTACTAAAAATAGCTGACATAAGAACCTAGTTATTTTAAGGGCGATATAAATAGCAGAACTTCATCTATTTAGCAAATAAATTTAGTCTAGAAATTTCAAATTTGCGATCGTGATCGCAAAAAATGGCGTAATTATTTGTTTATTTATGAGGTTAAGGCTAGGTTGCCTTATTTTCTCGCTATAAA
>JABZOY010000135.1:0-3189 GCA_015255025.1 Haemophilus sp. | reverse complement strand
CGATTACTTAAGGTTTATTTTGATTGTCCTGAGGAGGTCAATAAATTGAAAAAAAATGCTGTTCAATACATTAAATCACTTTGTCTTTCTGCTGTTGCATTCGCTGCAACTTCTGCTGCACTTGCTGCTGAAAAACTGTATGTTTATAACTGGACTGACTATGTGCCATCCAATTTGGTTGCAGAATTTACCAAAGAAACCGGCATTGAAGTGATTTATTCTACGTTTGAAAGTAATGAAGAAATGTATGCTAAATTGAAACTGACCTCCAGTACAGGCAGTGGTTATGATTTAGTTTTCCCATCAAGCTATTACGTCAATAAAATGGCGAAAGAAAACATGTTACAAGAGCTTGATCACAGCAAATTAAGTAATTTTAAACAAATTCCAGCAAACTTATTAAACAAGGAATTTGACCCAAATAACAAATATTCTCTGCCTTATGTTTATGGCTTAACCGGTATCGGTGTGAATGCGGATGATATTGATCCAAGCAAAATCACAAGCTGGGCTGACTTATGGAATCCAGAATTTAAAGGCAAAGTGTTATTAACCAGTGATGCGCGTGAAGTGTTCCACATTGCATTACTTTTAGATGGTAAATCACCAAACACCACGAATGAAGAAGATATTAAAGCGGCTTATGAGCGTTTAGTGAAATTGTTACCAAATGTGGTGACTTTTAACTCAGACTCGCCAGAAGTGCCGTTTGTTCAAGGTGAAGCCTCTATCGGGATGTTATGGAATGGTTCGGCTTATTTAGCCCACAAAGAAAATCCAAGTATCCAATTTGTGTATCCAAAAGAAGGTGCGATTTTCTGGATGGATAACTACGCTATACCAAAAGGTGCGAACAATGTTGAAGGAGCTTATAAATTTATCGACTTCTTACTTCGCCCTGAAAATGCAAAATTAGTCGTTGAAAAAATGGGTTTCTCTATGCCAAATGAAGGCGTGAAAGCGTTACTTTCACCAGAAATGGCGAATAACCCAACCTTGTTCCCATCAGCTGAAAATATTGAAAAAGGCATTATGCAAGGCGATGTGGGTGAAGCAGTGGATATTTACGAAAAATATTGGAATAAATTAAAAACCAATTAATCAAATATTGATGAAAAGTGCGGTGAATTTGACCGCACTTTTTCTTTGTAAAGGATGACAAATGAGTTTTCTTGAGCGACTTTTTCACGCAATCTTGTTTGAAACCACGGTTGTGTTGCTTTCCGTTTTCGCTTTGTATTTCTTTACAGAAGAAAGTGTGTCTATTCCATTTGGTTCCATGGTGCTGGTTTCCTTAACAGCCATGCTATGGAATCTCATCTTTAATTATTTCCTTGATAAAGTATTTACGGGGCCGCGAGAAAAGCGAGGCGTCATATTTCGTACTTTACATGCCATTTCATTTGAAGGTGGTTTGCTTATTTTCACTGTGCCGATCATTGCTTACTTTTTAAAAGTGGATTGGATTACAGCTTTTATGATGGATTTCAGTTTAACGGTGATGGTGACGGTTTATACCTTTATTTTTAATTGGGTGTATGATCACGCACGATTGCTGTTTATTAAGCATGAATGATGCAATAGCTAAGGGAAGAAATAAAAAAGTGCGGTCAAAATATAAGATGTTTTTGACCGCACTTTGATTTTTTAAGGGCATTATAAAACGCCCTTTTATTTCTTAAAGTTTTTCTACTAACTCAATAGCTGCACCAATATAGGTTGCAGGAGTGAGTTGTTGTAAACGGGCTTTTTCATCGGCTGGGATAGCCAGTTTTTCGATGAATTCACGCATTGCTTTTTCATCAACGCGTTTACCACGAGTGAGCTCTTTTAATTTTTCGTATGGTTTTTCAATACCATAGCGACGCATCACGGTTTGAATTGGCTCAGCTAAAACTTCCCAGTTTTGGTTGAGTTCATCACGGAGATGTTGTTCGTTCACTTCTAATTTGCTGATACCTTTACGCGTTGCGGCATACGCAATTAAGCAATAACCTAAACCCACACCTAAGTTACGTAATACAGTAGAGTCGGTTAAGTCACGCTGCCAGCGAGAAATTGGTAATTTTTGACCAAGGTGAGTCATCACAGCATTGGCTAAACCTAAGTTACCTTCTGAGTTTTCGAAGTCGATAGGATTCACTTTATGCGGCATGGTGGATGAACCAATTTCACCCGCGATAGTGCGTTGTTTAAAGTGATTTAATGCAATGTAGCCCCATAAATCACGGTCGAAGTCGATGATGATGGTATTAAAACGTACCACAGCATCAAAGTATTCAGCAATGTAATCATGTGGTTCAATTTGAGTGGTATACGGGTTCCAATCTAAACCTAATGAGGTGACAAATTCTTCACTGAATTTATGCCAATTGATATTTGGATAAGCCGATAAATGTGCATTGTAGTTACCCACAGCGCCATTGATTTTACCTAAGATTTCATTTTGTTGGAGTTGTTTGAATTGGCGTTTTAAACGGTAAACCACGTTCGCCATTTCTTTACCCACAGTACTAGGTGAGGCAGGTTGGCCGTGTGTACGAGAAAGTAATGGAATGGTTTTGTATTCGTTTGCTAGACGGGTGATTTCATCAATCAATTTTTGCCATTCCGGTAAGATTACTTCTTCACGTGCTGTTTTTAACATTAAGGCGTGAGAAAGGTTGTTAATATCTTCCGAGGTACAAGCAAAGTGGATAAATTCAGAGACTTTGGCTAATTCTGGCAACGCTTCACTCTTTTCTTTTAAGAAATACTCAACCGCTTTTACGTCATGATTCGTAGTGCGTTCAATTTCTTTGATACGTTCAGCATCTTGAAGACTGAATTCTTCCACAATTTTATTTAGGTAATCGTTTGCTTCTTTGGACAAAGAAGAAACTTCTTGGATTTCAGCGGTCGCCGCCAATTTTTGTAACCAACGTATTTCCACGGTGACACGGAATTTGAGTAAGCCAAATTCACTAAAAATACCACGCAATGCAGTGGCTTTATCTTGATAACGACCGTCAATCGGGGAAAGAGCGGTTAATGCGGAAAGTTGCATAAGAGTTCTCCAAGGATTAATTTAAAGTTAAGTAGAGTTGTCGTGCCGCTTGCACTAATTTTTTACGATGAAATAACAGTTGCCATTTGCTGCCGCCGACTTGACGCCACAAGACGGCAGAACGAATGCCGGCAAGTAAACAC
>JABZOY010000134.1:0-3218 GCA_015255025.1 Haemophilus sp. | reverse complement strand
GTGGTGGGCGATACCGGTCTCGAACCAGTGACCCCCTCCTTGTAAGGGAGGTGCTCTCCCAACTGAGCTAATCGCCCGATGCACCTGAAAAGGTATTCGGATTTATTTAAACACTAAAATTAAGTGGTGGGCGATACCGGTCTCGAACCAGTGACCCCCTCCTTGTAAGGGAGGTGCTCTCCCAACTGAGCTAATCGCCCTTAATGCTGTGGATTGGCATTATAAGTATAATGAGATTTCAGTCAATATATTTTTATGAAAAAGCGTCTAGTTGTTGCAAAAATAGGCATAAAATCAGATTTTTTATTTAGAACTCACGCAAGTCGTAGTAAAATAAAGGTAATTTTTGTAAATGAATAGGTTATTAAGAAAATGAAAATTGATCCTCCTTTTGAATTAGATCCGAATGTCAAAGTACGTACGCGTTTTGCCCCAAGCCCAACAGGTTATTTACACGTAGGCGGCGCACGTACAGCCCTTTACTCTTGGTTATTTGCAAAACATAACAACGGTGAGTTTGTACTACGTATTGAAGATACCGATTTAGAGCGTTCTACACCGGAAGCAACAGCGGCAATCATTGAAGGAATGGAGTGGTTAAACCTTGCTTGGGAACATGGTCCTTATTATCAAACCAAACGCTTTGATCGTTACAATCAAGTGATTGATGAAATGATTGAACAAGGCTTGGCTTATCGTTGCTATTGCTCTAAAGAACGTTTAGAAGAATTACGCCATACACAAGAGCAAAACAAAGAAAAACCACGTTATGACCGTCATTGTTTACATGATCACAATCATGCAGCCGATGAGCCACACGTAGTACGTTTTAAAAACCCAACAGAAGGTTCAGTCGTGTTTGATGATGCGGTGCGTGGTCGTATTGAAATCAGCAATAGCGAATTAGATGATTTAATTATTCGTCGTACTGACGGTTCACCAACCTATAACTTCTGTGTAGTGGTGGATGACTGGGATATGGGTATTACTCACGTTGTACGTGGTGAAGACCATATTAACAACACTCCGCGTCAAATTAATATCTTAAAAGCGTTAGGCGCACCAATTCCAGTATATGCGCACGTTTCTATGATTAATGGTGATGATGGTCAAAAACTTTCAAAACGTCATGGTGCGGTAAGTGTGATGCAATATCGTGATGATGGTTATTTACCAGAAGCCTTAATCAACTATCTTGTTCGTTTAGGTTGGGGGCATGGTGACCAAGAGATCTTTACGCGTGAAGAAATGATTAAATACTTCGAATTAGATCATGTGAGTAAATCAGCAAGTGCATTTAACACGGAAAAATTATTGTGGTTAAATCATCATTACATTCGTGAATTACCACCTGAATATGTAGCAAAACACCTTGCATGGCACTATAAAGATCAAGGTATTGATACATCAAATGGCCCAGCATTAACTGAAATCGTGACGATGCTTGCCGAACGTTGTAAAACCTTAAAAGAAATGGCATCAGCAAGCCGTTATTTCTTCGAAGAGTTTGAAAGCTTTGATGAAGCAGCGGTGAAGAAACACTTTAAAACAGCGGCGATTGAACCACTTGAAAAAGTAAAAGAAAAATTGACCGCACTTTCTAGCTGGGATTTACATTCTACTCATGAAGCGATTGAACAAACCGCAGCTGAATTAGAAGTAGGGATGGGTAAAGTTGGGATGCCGTTACGCGTGGCTGTAACAGGCTCAGGTCAATCACCTTCAATGGATGTGACATTAGTAGGCATCGGCCGTGAACGCGTGTTAGCGCGTATCCAACGTGCCATTGATTTTATTAAATCTCAAAACGCTTAATATTTAGGCTGATAAGCGGGATTTGATTATTTCAATATTGACAGTTTATCAGCCGAAATTTATCATAGCTTGCGTTATTTGGGGATATAGCTCAGTTGGGAGAGCGCTTGAATGGCATTCAAGAGGTCGTCGGTTCGATCCCGATTATCTCCACCAAATTTAAAACCTTGAAACTTAAAGTGAGTTTCAAGGTTTTTTTCTTTATAACGAATCTACATTTCTTTTAGATAATTCAAGCCTAATCCATTCATTTGCCGCATAATCCAACTTTGTTTTTGACGAACTAACGCACTAGGCTTATTCACTTTATAGATGATAGGGTTTGGTAAAACCGCAGCGAGTAATGCTGCTTCTGATTGAGTTAAATTCTTTGCTGATTTTTTGAAGTAATAACGGCTGGCAGCTTCTACACCAAAGATGCCATTACCAAATTCTGCAATGTTTAAATACACTTCTAAAATCCGTTCTTTGGACCAAAAGATTTCCATTAATGCTGTTGTGGGAACTTCTAACCCTTTACGAAACCAACTTTGTCCATGCCAGAGAACGAGGTTTTTCGCGGTTTGTTGAGAAATCGTTGAAGCACCTCGGGTTCGACGAGATTTTTCATTAAATTTAAAGGCCTTTTGAATTGCCTCAAAATCAAAGCCCCAGTGGTGGGGGAATTTTTGATCTTCAGCGGCAATCACCGCAAGCTGCATATTCGGTGAGATTTCATCAAGACTCACCCAATCATATTTGATTGAATAGCTAAAATCTAACTGTAATAAGTGGCCGATTTTTTGCTGTACCATATAGGCAGAGAAGGGAACAGGGATAAAGCGAAAACAAATGAAAAACGCCAGGATTGCGAGAGAGAAACGCCACGCAACCCGTTGCCAATTTTTTTTCCACCAAGATGGGCGAAAAAAATGTAAAAGTGCGGTCAGAATTTGCTTAGTTTTTTGCAGCTTGCTCATCGAGTTGGCTTTTCACCCAGTTTATAAAATCCGGATCCATTGTTTTGAGCATATTAGAACCACGCGTAATGGTTGCAGCACTGGTATTGAGATTTTGTTGAATTTCTCGTTGAGAGAGGTTTTTATCCAATAACTGAGCCACGATTTGTAAACGCAAACCCACTGCATCGCGCTCATCAGGCGTGAGCAGAAGCGTTAAGAAATCTTGTGCTTTCCCTTGTTCAAATGCGGTTTGCAAGGTTGTGAGGAAAGCATTCCATTGTTCTAAATTGCGACTAATATACATATCAACAATCCTATACTATTAAACTAGTGCGACTAGTATAGCCGATCGTATTCCTCTTTGCTAAAGGTTTGTAATTTTTCTTTGTTTTGTAGGTTTTGATAGTAAAAATCGTAAGTTAATACGTTTTGAACATAACCCCGAGTTTCAAAGAATGGAAT
>JABZOY010000133.1:0-3308 GCA_015255025.1 Haemophilus sp. | reverse complement strand
AGGCGTACAATGAAGGGGATCTGGTCAATCATCCAATCCCCTTTTTTATTTCAACGAAAGGAATATTCTTATGGAAAAAGGTATTCTTGGGCCGCATGAAGGCAAGGAGCTGGAATTAATGTTAAGGGGCGAAAAGCAAGTGGCATTATTCAATCAGGAACTCGGCATTCCTGACGCCTTTCTCCCTTATCTTGAGCTAGGAATGCTTCATTCAAAAACAGTGCAACGTCATGTAAATGATGTTTGCTTAACCGATTTTATTGTCTATTTACCTCAATCTCTTGCACTCGCTGAACAAATGGAAGTGCTACTTCCTGCAAGCACTGTGAATGGTTTTGATCCCAAAGTGGAACGTGAAATCGGCCGAATTCTCGGCTACCGAGAAAAGGATATCGAGTACTATATTCAGCATTTTCAAGATAATTTAGAGAAGTATCGGCAGCAGTATAGTTGATAGATAAAATAAAAGTGCGGTTGATATTTAAGCAAGATCGGCGTATATAGATTTGAAAATCCACACATGTTTTTATATTTTTATTTATGCGTGTGGACCTGTTGTTCCTTATGCATTAGCTATAAAAATTAAGTAGGTTTTGATGGAAAAATATAAAGTGTTTTTAGGTAGTGAGATTGCTAAAACCTATGATGAAGCTAAGAATTTTACTCTGGCTAGAGTAGATGAATATACTGAATTTAATCATAAAGAATTGTTTTCAACGTTAGCTCCTATAGATAATTTTACAGGTAATGTTTTTTCTTTAATTCATTATTTAAATGATTTCCATCGTGCATTAGCCTCTAAGTATTTATTAGAAAATAATATTTCAGGATTTAAAGAAAATGCTTCTATTGCTGGTTTCTTGGGGATTCTGTCTAAATATGATTTTCAATGGGCGTACAACGGAATTAATACAAATTTCTTTTTTATGAGTTTGCTCTCAGATAATCAAAAGTTAATTGATTATCTGATTAAACATCGTGATGAAATTGTCGATATTTCAGTTCCCTATAAACGAACTGATACCAGACCTTTTTTTAATGCGAACACTTTATTGGCGTTAAATGGCGATTGGCAATTATTAAAAGAGCGCGCACTCACGTTCTTAAATGATGAGAAAAAAGCCCGTAGCGATTTAAAGCGCATTCCCGATCATGAATTTTATGTGGCACTAGCAGATAAAAATATAAAAGGAATGCAAAAGGCTTTAGATAAATTACTCGAGCTTAAGTTTGCTAAACGAGCAGCAAAAGATACACTTTTACATTTTGATTTTTACTTGCAACCGCAAGTTTTAATGTATGCCAAAATCGCAGCAATCCACGGTTTTGATTTGGGTATTGATAGTCCTATAGCGCCAAAAGAATTGATTGATATAAATCCACTAGCAGAATATAAAATTCCTTATGATTTTATGAAATCATTTGATTTTGATACGCCCCATCAAGTTTGGGTAAATTATGTCAAACAAAGAATGGAAGAAGAGAAGCAAAAGAAAGTTGAAAATAAAAAAGGATTTTGGGCTTCGCTGTTTGGTAGATAAGTCGGGAATGATAATAAAAGTGCGGTCAAAAACACAAGCGATTTTGACCGCACTTTATTATTGGCTAGAAGGGATTATTCTGCGTCTTCTTTTGCCCATTCTAATGAGCGTTTAACGGCTTTTTTCCAACCTTTATAACGACGTTCACGTTTTTCTTCATCGTTATCTGGGGTGAAGGTACGTTCTACACGCGCTTTGTCGTGAAGCTCGTCTAAATCTTTCCAGAAACCAACCGCAAGACCGGCAAGGTAAGCTGCACCAAGTGCAGTCACTTCTTTCACAACTGGACGTTCTACATTCACATCTAAAATATCTGCTTGGAATTGCATTAAGAAGTTATTGTTGGTTGCGCCGCCATCGACACGTAAATATTGTAAGCGTTGACCTGAGTCAGATTGCATTGCTTCTAACACATCACGGGTTTGATAAGCGATAGATTCAAGGGTTGCTCGTACAATATGGTTACGGTTAGAACCACGAGAAAGACCAAAAATTGCACCGCGTGCATACGGATCCCAATATGGTGCACCTAAACCGGTGAAGGCTGGAACAACATATACCCCGTTGCTATCAGGGACTTTTTGTGCGAAGTATTCGGAGTCGTGGCTGTCATGAACGATTTTGAGTTCATCACGTAACCATTGGATTGAAGCGCCAGCAATAAATACAGAACCTTCAAGTGCGTATTCAGGTTCGCCTTTAGCGTTACAAGCGATAGTGGTTAATAGACCATTTTTAGAGGTAATAGCTTTATCACCGGTGTGTAGCAACATAAAGCAGCCAGTACCATAGGTGTTTTTCGCTTGGCCTGCGCGTGTGCATAGATGGCCGTAAAGTGCCGCTTGTTGATCACCCGCAATACCCGCAACAGGAATACGCACGCCGCCTTTACCCCCGATGTTGGTTTGGCCATACACTTCGGAAGAATTACGCACTTCAGGCAACATAGAGCGTGGAATATTTAATAATTCCAACATTTTGTCATCCCATTTTTTCGTATGGATGTTAAATAACATGGTACGGGATGCGTTGGTGTAATCCGTTACGTGAACACGGCCTTGGGTTAATTTCCACACAAGCCAGGTATCCACGGTACCGAATAGAAGTTCGCCACGTTCAGCTTTTTCACGAGCACCTTCTACATTGTCTAAAATCCATTTCACTTTTGTACCAGAGAAATAGGGATCCACCACTAAGCCCGTGGTATTGCGGATATATTCTTCGTGACCATCCGCTTTAAGTTTGTCTGTAATATCTGCGGTACGACGACATTGCCACACAATCGCATTATAAACCGGTGTGCCGGTTGCTTTTTCCCACACAATGGTGGTTTCACGTTGGTTAGTAATACCAATTGCCGCGATTTCGTCAGAGGTAATGCCTGCTTTTGCAACGACTTCGTTTAATGTTGAACTTTGTGTAGCCCAAATTTCCATTGGATTATGTTCCACCCAGCCTGCGCGTGGATAAATTTGTGTAAATTCACGTTGGGCGATTTCGACAACATTCGCATTGTGATCTAATAATACTGCACGAGAGCTTGTGGTACCTTGGTCCAAAGCGATGATGTATTTTTTGTCTGTCATGGTTCTATTCCTTAGAGTGCTCGGCACTCTCATTAAATGAATGAAGAAATTTTGAGCTTAAACGAACAAATTGCGAACCTAACTTAATTGAATTCGAACTTAATTGGAATAAGCAATATTTGATTTTGTGACTGTTATCACAGATTTTTTCCTAAAAATATGTAAACGATTGCGTTAACGC
>JABZOY010000132.1:0-3338 GCA_015255025.1 Haemophilus sp. | reverse complement strand
CCTCAAGGTAAAACCGTCAATATGAAATTAGCCCAATTATTAGTGGATGTATTTCGTTCTCAAAGTATTGCGGTGCTAGGCAATGTACTTATTGCGATGGGATTAGCTGCATTGATTGCTTTTGGTTACCAATATAAAACAGGTGAACCATTGATGAATGCTGATCAAATCGCGTATCAGTTGCATAGCATTGATCCTTTTGCGGGAACCTTATGGTTTGCAGCTATTGCGGGGGTATGGTTATTCTGCTCGGGGATTATTTCGGGCTATTTTGATAACCGAAGCAATTATTTGAATATGCGTATGCGTTTAGCCCAACATCCGTTATTGAAAAAATTAATGTCTGAGAAGACTCGCGTTAAATTTGCTAATTATATGCATGAGAATTATGGCTCGCTTATCGGTAACCTTTGCTTTGGTATGCTGCTTGGTATTACGGGTGTGGTAGGTTACTTAACGCACCTTCCGTTAGATATTCGTCATGTGGCATTTTCATCTGCGAATGTAGGCTATATTGCTGTGAGCGGACAATTCACCTATTCATTGCTTTTACAATGCATTGGTTTTGTATTGTTGATTGGTTTAGTGAATTTAATTGTCAGTTTTTCATTAACACTTTGGGTTGCACTGCGTTCTTTGAATGCGGAAATTGATAGCTGGTGGCCAATTTGGCATGAAGTTTGCCAAATTGTGAAAAAACGACCATTAAGCTTATTTCTTCCCATTCAATTAGATAAATAATCGTCTTAAGTGCGGTCAAAAATATCAACGTTTTTGACCGCACTTTCTTTTCGACAAATTTAATTTGCGCTATCATGTTGCTCATCTAATGCGATAACTTTATGAATTATTCTAATGAAACCCACATTTCTTGAACTTCGTCACCTCAGAACCTTGCTTGCTTTGAAGGAAACAGGCAGCGTTTCGATGGCGGCAAAACGTGTTTATTTAACACAATCGGCACTTTCTCATCAAATTAAGTTAATGGAAGAGCAATTCGGTTTACCTCTATTTGAGCGTAAAAGTAATCCATTACGTTTTACCGCAGCAGGCGATCGTTTGATTCGTCTTGCCAATGAAATTCTTCCAAAAGTGATTGATGCAGAACGTGAACTTGCACGCGTAAAACATGGTGATGCAGGGCAATTACGAATTGCAGTAGAGTGTCATACTTGCTTCGACTGGTTAATGCCGGCGATGGATGAGTTTCGTCAGCATTGGAGCCTAGTAGAATTGGATATCGTCTCGGGTTTCCATACCGATCCTGTAGGATTGTTATTATCTCATCGTGCAGATTGGGCGATTGTATCCGACATTGAACAAAACGATGATGTTTTATTTAAGCCGCTGTTTTCTTATGAAATGGTGGGGATCTGTTCTAAAGATCATCCATTAGCCAATAAAGAGGTTTGGCAGGCGGAAGATTTCGCTGAAGAAACTTGGGTAACCTATCCCGTGCCTGATGATATGTTAGATTTATATCGTCAAGTATTGAAACCGAAAGGTATTAATCCACCTCGTCGTACAACAGAGCTAACGATCGCTTTGATCCAGTTAGTAGCGAGTCGTCGTGGCATTGCTACCGTGCCTTATTGGGCAGCATTACCTTATTTAGAAAAAGGGTATGTGGTGGCGCGTAAAATTACAGAAGAAGGGTTGTACAGTAACCTTTATGCGGCAATTCGTAAAGAAGATGCTAATTTAGCTTATATCGAAGATTTCCATCAAACAGTAAAAGGCAAAGTTTTTCGACCTTACCTGGTTTGTCTGTTTTAGAGTTGTAGTAGGTCAATATGTCAGAAGTAGTGACAGAAAATCCCATCAAAGCCGCAGCAAAAGCGGCATTTCCTTACAGCATGCCAATGCTTGCCGGCTTTTTATTTTTAGGCATAGCATACGGTATTTACATGAAAGCACTTGGATTCGGTGTTTGGTTCCCCGTTGCAATGGCAGCACTCATTTATGCGGGCTCCGTGGAATTTATTGCAGCCGCCGCCTTAGTTATGCCTTTTTCGCCTTTAAGTGTTGCGTTGGTTACGCTGATGGTCAGTGGGCGCCAAATTTTTTATGGCATTTCCATGTTAGAAAAATATGGTGCTCAACTCGGGAAAAAACGTTGGTATTTAATTAGTACCCTAGTCGATGAAAGTTTTTCCCTTAACTATATGGCGAAGATCCCCGATCATTTAGATAAAGGCTGGTATATGTTCTTTGTCAGTTTTTATCTCCATCTTTATTGGGTTGTAGGAGCCGGATTAGGTAATCTATTTGGTTCAATCATTCCTTTTGATTTAAAAGGGGTAGAGTTTGGTATGACTGCACTTTTCCTGGTGATTTTTGCTGAAAACTGGCTCAAAGAGAAGTCTCATGAGAGCTCATTATTAGGTTTAGGTGTGGCTTTTGCATCGCTATTAATTGTTGGGAAAGAGCACTTTTTAGTGCCAACACTCATTAGTATTTGGATTCTGTTAACCGTAAGACGTCCTAAACTTTCATCTAAATTGGAGGCACTAAAATGACATTGATGGAACAAATTATCACCATTGTGATTTGTATTGTGTGCGTGCAATTTACCCGATTATTGCCTTTCTGGATCTTTCCCGCCAATCGCCCGATTCCAGAATATGTTCGTTATCTAGGTAAAGTACTACCAGCCGCGATGTTTGGGATGTTAGTGGTGTATTGCTATAAAAATGTGGATGTGTTGAGTGGTTATCATGGCTTGCCAGATTTTATTGCGGGAGCTTTGGTATTGGGATTGCATTTCTGGAAAAAGAACATGTTTCTTTCTATCTCGGCTGGCACAATTTTTTATATGTTTTTAGTGCAAAAAGTCTTTATCTAAGCGAATGTTGAGCGAAATAAAAATTTCTTGATATTGCAATCGGTTGCCTTTATTTCGCCTCTTTTCCTCAATTCCAAAATCTTTTATGATGCCACCTCAATCATTGTTGACGGAGAGATTTATGGAATTTAATTTCATCGAATTATTAGGTTATTTGGCAACATTCTTTGTGGCTGCGTCTTTTTTATTTAAATCGATTGTTCACTTGAGAGTTGTTAATGCAATTGGAGCGGTACTTTTTGTCATTTACAGTTTGATCATCAAATCTTATCCAGTTGCGCTTCTAAACGCATTCTTAGTTTTCGTTAACTTATATCAACTTTATCGTTTGAAAAAAGAGCAGCCGGCATCAAAAGTGCTTAAATAATTGACCGCACTTTTCCACGATTTACCCCCATATTTGATATAACGCAATCACCAGTGGCATAGTAAACATACAAAGCAGCGTCGTTATTCCGTAAATGGTGCTGGCTTTTTGTGGATTGTTGTTATA
>JABZOY010000131.1:0-3380 GCA_015255025.1 Haemophilus sp. | reverse complement strand
TCTTCACTTTGATGGACAAAATGAATTTCTAAAGGATAATGTTGGCGTTTAAAGGTATGCTCACTTGGTGTGTGAAAGTGAAATTGTTTTAAATAAAATGATTTATTGTTGAGCGTAATAAATGGGGCATTTTCTTGTGCAACACTGACTTGCACGGTATGTCCATTGTTTTCTACTTGATACTCTGCAGGGAAGTAATTCATCTTAAGTAGTTTATTTGCCACTTTCATGCCATTATCTGCTTCAAGATTAACTGGCGACTGAACCTTCCCTAGCTTACAGGTTTGATACTCGGTGAGCAAATCACCCCAATGTTCAGGGCTTTCTTTCCCATTATAAGACCAATGCGCTTTATGCGTTTGGGCAAATGATGTTGCACTTAATGCGATAAGTAAGCTAGAAAGCAATAGACGAGTCTTCATAAGGCACCTCTCCTTTTTTGTGGTATATGCCTCATTGATTCTACTGGTTCTGTATGATAACTTTTTGATTTCGGTCAAGTTTTGTTTGGGTGTTGGACTCATCGTACGAGTGAGGAAATGCTAAAAAAACCGTCTATTTCGACCGCACTTTTTTAGCCCTGACAGAGTCTTGCTCTCAGATCTTTTGCCGTTTTGCTGGTTTTAATTCGTTCAAAAACGATATCCGCTTCAGGATATTCTTTATTGAGATAGCGTAGCCATTGTTTGATGCGGGCAACATGATAAAAACCGGAATCATGGAAGTTTTCCATTTCCGCATATTTTTGCAAGATCTTTTGAATATCCGCCCAAGGCATTTTTTCGCAATTTTGTTTAAGTACAAGGCTTAAGTTTGGGATATTTAATGCACCACGCCCGACCATTAGATCTTCGCAACCTGTCGCTTTCAAACATGCTTGACCATCTTCCCAACGCCAAATTTCACCATTAGCAATTACAGGGATCGTCAAACGAGATCTCACTTCACCGATTTTTTCCCAATTGATGCGATCGGCACGATAGCCATCGGCTTTAGTTCGACCGTGAATAGTGATTTCAGTGGCGCCACCTTGTTGTACGGCATCAGCAATTTCAAACGCTTGAGAAGTACAATCCCAACCTAATCTTACTTTCACACTGACAGGTAAATGACTAGGTACGGTTTGTCGCAAGGCTAGAGTCGCTTGATAAATTAATTCAGGTTGTTTGAGAAGTGCTGCTCCTCCGTTGCTCCCATTAACGGTTTTGGATGGACAGCCACAATTTAAATCAATACCATGTGAGCCAAGCTCAATGGCGCGATTAGCATTTTCAGCAAGACAGTTTGGATGTTGACCTAAAAGTTGGACACGAACAGGTGTTTTAGAAGGGGTAAAGCCCTGATTTTTGAGTTCAGGGCAAAGACGATAAAAGACTTTTTCGGGTAAGAGTTGATCCACTACACGGACAAATTCGGTGATGCAGAGATCGTATTCATTCACTTCGGTTAAAAGCTGACGAACGAAAGGATCGAGCACCCCTTGCATAGGGGCGAGGATAACACGCACTATTTCCAGCCTTTCACTTTACAAATTAAATCGTAAGCGGCTTGGATTTGTTGCGCTTTTTCTTTAGCCATTTCCATCATTTCTGGCGGTAAGCCTTTCGCAACTAATTTATCCGGGTGATGTTCATTCATTAAACGACGATATGCACGTTTTACGGCATTGCGATCATCATCAGCACTCACGCCCAATACTTTATAAGCATCACTTAATGTTGGGCCTGAAGATTGTTGGTATCCGCCCTGTTGTTGGTATTGGTAGCCACCTTGCTGTTGATAACCACCTTGTTGATATTGGCGATAGAATCCACCTTGGGTAAATTGGCGAGCCGCAATTTCCATTGCCAGCATTTGCTCAAACTGCATACGGGAAAGACCAAGCTCTTCGGCTACCACATAAAGCACTTCTTTTTCCGACTCATGTAATTGAGAATCAGCAAAGGCAGCCTGCACTTGCACGTGTAAGAACATTCTCAGTAAGTCAGCACGTTGTCCACATCCAATACGGAATTCGCGAATCACCTGACGTAGTGGAAAATCTGTTGCTTTACCTCGACTAAATGCCTCTTGAGCAAGTTTGCGATGACTCTCATCTAATTGCATCTGGTTCATCAATTGATTTGCCAGTTGAATATCTTCTTCCGTCACTCGACCTTTGGATTTACTTAAATGTCCAAGTACCGCAAAAGTAGTTTGCATAAAGAGCGCTTGTCGGGTCGTTTTTTTCTTAAAAAAACTAGAGTTAACCGAACCAAGCTCATAGAGTTTTTTATCTGCGATAGAGCCTAAAATAAGTCCAGCGATGGCACCGAAAAAACCACCCCATTTAAAACCGAGAAAAACCCCGATAATCTTTCCAAAAAAATACATTCTCTTCCCCTAAAGTGCGGTCAAAAAGGTCTTTTGACAATAATGGGCAGACGCAAATGTCTGCCCTCACATAAATATGGCATTTTTCCTATTTTTCAAGTGACGAATTACACACCATAGCTTTCACGATAAGCACGCATTGCCGGCAAATATTGCTGATAATCGGCTTCGTTTTCAATGAATTGCATTAAATCATCGAAATCAATAATGGAAAGCACTTTGCACTGGTAGTCGCGTTCCACTTCCTGAATGGCAGAACGCTCGCCTTTGCCTTTTTCTTTGCGATTTAATGCAATAAAGACGGCGGCTAATTTGGCGTGATTGGCTTCAAGAAGCGCCATGGATTCACGAATGGCCGTGCCAGCGGTGATGACATCATCAACTAATAACACATTGCCGGTTAATGGACTACCGATTAAATTACCACCTTCACCGTGATCTTTCGCTTCTTTGCGATTAAAGCAAACAGGTGTATCACGATTAAATTGATTGAATAGTGCAATGGAAACGCTCGTCGCAATTGGAATGCCTTTGTAGGCAGGTCCAAAAATAACATCAAAATCGACCGCACTTGACTGAATTGCCTTCGCATAGAATTCACCTAAGCGAGCAAGATCTGCGCCAGTGCTGAATAATCCTGCATTAAAAAAGTAAGGACTTTTTCGACCTGATTTTAGTGCAAACTCACCAAATTTAAGCACGTTTCGGCTCAAGGCGAATTTAATAAATTCGATTTTGTAGCTTTCCATTTTTTGTTCCTATAAACCTAATGCTTCACGTTGTGCAGCGAAGATTTGTTCGCAGCCTTGTTTGGCTAAGCCTAATAAGGTAAGTAATTCTTCGTGGCTGAACGGTTCACCTTCTGCAGTACCTTGCACTTCGATCATGCGACCATCTTCCATCATCACAACATTCATATCTGTTTCAGCGGCAGAATCTTCTACATATTCCAAATCACACACGGCTTCACCTTCAACAATTCCAACCGAAATCGCCGCAACCAGACC
>JABZOY010000130.1:622-3496 GCA_015255025.1 Haemophilus sp. | reverse complement strand
GAACCGTAAAGTTGCAGCGTTCCAATTAGACCGTGTTGAGCCAGCGATCTTCGCAAAACCAACTAACTATGGTTTTATTCCACAAACTTTAGACGAAGATGGCGATGAGTTAGATGTTTTATTATTAACTCGCCAACCACTTGCGACCGGTGTATTCCTTGAAGCAAAAGTAATCGGTGTGATGAAATTCGTTGATGATGGCGAAGTGGACGATAAAATCGTTTGTGTGCCAGCAGATGATCGCGATACCGGCAATGCATACAACAGCCTTGCAGATGTACCTGCGCAATTAATCAAACAAATTGAATTCCACTTCAACAACTACAAAGCATTGAAAAAACCAGGTTCAACGAAAGTGACTCACTGGGGCGATGTAGAAGAAGCGAAAGAAGTGATTCGTGAATCAATCAAACGTTGGAATGAACGTTAATTCTTCATGTTAATGAATTTAAAAGGCATCAAGTTGATGCCTTTTGTTTTTATAGATGAATAAAAATACAATTAAAATGAGCTACATACACTCCTAGACTCAGCATGTTTTTAACCGTACCCGTAATGAGATTGAACTGAAAAGTAAAATATAGTTGTGGAGAAAGGTTAACAGACAAAGAAGAAATGGAGTTAGAGATTTAATATAAACAAGAAAAAATAAAGGATTGGGTAAAGAGAGTAACCACTAATGAATAAAATTCTTCAAATTATTATTCTTTTAATACTGATATTTTTATGTTGTTTTTTTGTATTTTCATTAGGTTTAATAATATTTTCATTTGTTATGAATGGAGGTTCTATTTCTTTAGATGAGACAATGGAAATAATAGTTTTTTGCTTTAAATTGTTTTCATTAGGTTCTCCTTTGATATTATTATCAATATTTATTTCAAATAGAATTAGGAAATAGAATTTTAGAGGTGTTTAAAAAACATGATCTGAAAAGAAACATCAATATCGTAGTTTTTTAGATTTCTAGAAGATAGGGAGGTAGAATCTTCCTAGCATAATAATTAAATACTGAAGTACAAAGTGCGGTCAATTTTCAAAGAGTTTTAAAACTTCTCAAAAACTGACCGCACTTTTGTCTTATTGAATATCGTTAAAACGAGAAGCGTAATTCTGCATTAACATTATTCGCTTTCGTATCGTGGTTATAAGCACCTTGATAGCCGACTTTCATACTCAATACTGGTGTAAATTGAGCTTGTAGTGCCACACCTGTCGTGACGACATTTTTCAATTCTTTACCATAAAGATTCGCTACACCTTGGTTATTGATAACTAAGCTACCTTCAGCGGCTTTATCTTTATGGAAACGATGATAAGCCACATCACCTAATAGATTTAATTGAACGCCACCAATTGCAAATGGAATGGATGGACGTAAACCTACAGAGGTGACGATTAAATCACGATTGTTGTCTTTTAACTGCACTTCGCCTTTTGTCACGCCTTTGTTTTTGATGTGCATATAGCTTACGCCAGCATAAGGTTCAATCGCAAAATGTTCCCCTTTTAAGCCAGTGTAGGCAAGTTCAGCAAAGACATTTTGTGTTTGGTTATGGCTTTTCACACCTTGTGCAAATTCAGCACGTTGTTCGTGTTTACCCCAGCTTTGAATAAAACCAATTTTCGGTGTTAATACGTTGAAACGATGTTCAGCTGTTAAGCCTAAATGCACGGCACGATCTTTCGAAGTGCGGTCAATTTTGTGACTATTTTGTGTTGAGCCAACAAATACACCTAAATGTTTGTTTGTATCAATGGTCGTATCAATACCCACAACTTGATTGTACGCATGACTGCTTAGACTGTCAGTGTTGAAGTGAGTGAAGGTGCCACTTGTCCAAATTTGTGTGCCGGTATTAAGTTGTGCTCTTACTGCACCTGGTTGGGCAAGTTGCTGACGAAGCAATAAGCCATTTAACACGTTGTGTTGTTGAGCTGCGAGATCTTCATCATAGCTTAAACGAGCAAAGGCTTGGCGAGCATTCTCTTTTGTTCCCCAGATGAGGTTTTGATATGCCGCACTGTTTGTTGCTGCATCTAAGGCATTGGCGATAGCCACTTCATTTTCAGTGGTTGCTGCAGATGAAAGGGCTTTTTTCTGAACGGTCACTTTCAACGTATTTGCATTACTTTCATTTTTAACCGCAAAGAAATCATAAGTGTTAGGTGTTTCAACTACCGCATTTTCAGCTCCAACAAATGAGCCAGTACCTTGCACAGATACCGATTTTTGTGGATCTTGTTGTAATTGAGGCAGAATTTCTTCGTCAAATTTATTTGGCACTAAAATAGAGCCGTCTGCAAAAGTTGCATTGACGTTAGCAATACCATTATTCAGTAAGAAACGACCACCTTTTTCCACTGTTGCAGTGACCGTTTTCGCGGTGCTGGTTAAGGTTTCGGTGACAAATCCATTCTCACTTGGTTTAGTAACTTCCGCTTTCGGTAACACTTCCAATGTTGCACCTTGTTTTACGATGACTTGTTGTGCCGAACCGAGGGATTGATTTAACCCTGAAAGCTGACCTTCATTCACAGTAATTTCACCAGTGAAGCTGTTATTACCGGTGAGGGTTAAGGTGCCAGAACCATTTTTAGTTAATGCACCGACATAACCTTGTGCGGTACGTTCATTACGAGCGGCTTCACGCGCTAAACCTACTTGATATTCTGCTTTTTCTTCAGCTGTCGCGCCTGCACGATTTTGCATTAATGCTTCTAATTCTGCTTTGCGTGTAGCCCAAGTCGCGGCTTCAGCTTGATCTTCGACTTGACGAGCTTTGATGGCTTTATCGCTAATATCATTTGACCAAACATCATTTTGATTGAGGTTGATTTTCATGTTTCCTAAGAATTGACCTGGGCCAAACA
>JABZOY010000130.1:0-612 GCA_015255025.1 Haemophilus sp. | reverse complement strand
TCCCAACGTTCTAATGGTTTACCTTCAAGCCCTTTGCGAAGTGTGGTTTGTCTTGCTGTAGTGAGCATAACATCGCGTGCTTGATCCGCACTCATATAAGGATAACGGGACAAAATTACACCAAGAGCGCCACTCACATGCGGTGCTGCCATAGATGTACCACCGGAGGATTTATAAATCGGACTACCGTAATTGTCATTATTGACTGCCCCATAATTATCTTCATTCATAATATGTACGTAAGCCGAATAGATATTCGTTGCTGGCGCAGCGATGGTCCACCATTTGGCATCGCCAGCGTAGTTATAAATTTGAATATCCGAAGATGGAGCTCCTTCGCTTTTGCTTGCGTAATCATAATATTTGCTCCACCATTTGTTCGTTGGCGTCACGTCATTTGGATAATCGTCACCGCCCCGTTGACCACTAACATTTACCCAGTATTTTTCAGCATCTGGACGGAAATAAGGTAAGGATGCACGGGTAAAGGATTCCGACATCAAACTACGGTTTCCTGCGGTAAAGACCTGAACTAAACCTTTCTCTTTAGCCACTTCGTATGCTGCATCTAAGAAACTTTTTTCTCCCTGGGTAGCAAATTGATAATAGGCC
>JABZOY010000012.1:0-24672 GCA_015255025.1 Haemophilus sp. | reverse complement strand
TCAGTGCACCATAGATTGGCCTGACGCAGCCACAGTAACAAGCTTTACTATCCGGGAAAGCGAAAACAATCAAATGGACACGCAAATTATTCCCGATGCAGCAACCTGTCCACATTGTTTAGCTGACTTATTCGATCCCAACAATCGACGTTATCACTACCCCTTTACCAATTGTACCCATTGCGGTCCGCGTTTTACCATCATCAAGGCAATTCCTTACGACCGAAAAAACACGGCTATGTCTGTTTTTCCGCTTTGTCCACAATGTGAAAAAGAATACAAAAATCCCGCTGATCGTCGTTTTCATGCTCAACCCAATGCTTGTTCGGTCTGCGGCCCTCATATCTGGTTACAAGATCGAGAACAAAC
This sequence comes from Haemophilus sp., assembly GCA_015255025.1. Classification (GTDB taxonomy): domain Bacteria; phylum Pseudomonadota; class Gammaproteobacteria; order Enterobacterales; family Pasteurellaceae; genus Haemophilus_D. Next base: position 24,303 of record JABZOY010000012.1, on the reverse strand, counting down.
GCTTGCTACTCATGAAACAGCACTAAAACAGACCGCACTTTTATTGCAACAAGGTCACATCGTCGCGGTTAAAGGTTTAGGCGGTTTTCATCTGGCCTGTGATGCGAATAATCAAAAGACGGTTGATTTATTACGTCAACGGAAACATCGTCCCACAAAACCATTAGCCATTATGGTGCCTGATCTGCAGTTTTTACAGGATTTGAGTTCTCAAGAAACAGAATTGCTAACCAGTAGTGCGGCGCCAATTGTACTTCTTGCAAAGCATAAAGTACCCAATATTGCTGACAACATCGCACCTCACTTGCAAGAAATCGGTGTCATGCTTCCAAGTAATCCACTGCAGCATTTGTTGTTACGTGCAGTTAATCGTCCACTCGTGATGACCTCTGCGAATGCCAGTGGGCAACCTCCTGTATTGAAAAATGAACATGCAGTGGAACAATTAACTGATTTAACGGATTTTTATCTTTGTCACAATCGCGATATTCTACAACGTGCCGATGATAGCCTTGTTCGCGTTGCCTTCGATGGATTAGAAACATTACGCCGTGCTCGTGGCTATGTACCTGATGAAATACCACTTGAAACACAAAGTCCGAAAAATGTGTTGGCGTTAGGTTCCGATCTAAAAAATACATTCTGCTTACTACGTCACAATAAAGCCATACTGAGCCAACATATTGGCGACACAGCAAATGAGCAAGTGCGGTCACAATTAAGTGAAAATCTTGAATTATTTCAAAATATTTATCAATTTAAACCTGACATTATCGCTGTCGATGCTCACCCTGGCTATTTTTCATCTTCCATTGGTAAACAACTTGCCGAACAGCAACAAATCACACCAATAGAAGTACTGCATCATCATGCTCATATTGTCAGCGTGATGGCTGAACACCATTGCAATGAACCTGTAATCGGTCTTGCACTTGACGGTATCGGCATGGGTGAAAATGGACAACTTTGGGGAGGCGAATGTCTACTCGTTGACTATCAACATAGTCAATATTTAGGTGGTCTGCCTGCTGTGGCTCTGCCAGGAGGCGATCTTGCAGCTAAACAACCTTGGCGCAACTGGTTGGCTCACCTGCATCAATTTGTACCACAATGGCAAGAAATACTCACAAAAACTTGCACTGAACCGAATTGGCAAATATTAATTAATGCCATTGAACGCGGACTCAATTGCCCATCTATATCATCTGCGGGTCGCTTATTTGATGCCGTAGCTTATGCTCTCGGTATTGCACCAACCATTGTTTCTTGGGAGGGCGAAGCGGCCTGTCATTTAGAAGCACTGGCAAATACCTCATCTTTGGCGACACAAGCACAAAGTGTGGTCAATTTTCCAGTAAAAATGCCGCTTATCGGCAATAAACTGGATTTGGCTTATTTCTGGCAAAGTTGGTTGAATTACCATGCGCCTGTCGCAGATAAAGCCTTCGCCTTTCACTATGCTCTCGCCCAAGGTTTTGCTGAACTTGCGACAAACCAAGCACGAAAACACCAATGCCGTACCATCGTGCTATCTGGCGGTGTGATGCATAACCAACTGCTACGTCGCTTATTAAAACAAAATTTGAGCGAATTCCATGTGCTAAGTGCGCATAAACTACCGATGGGTGATGGCGGACTCAGTTTAGGTCAGGCGGTTATTGCCATGCATAGAAACTGATAATCCTTAAGATTAAATATAAGAAAAAGAGTTAATCGAAAAGTGACGATTAACTCTTTTGTTTTTTTGTATTTATTTTTTATAGCGGAATACTGGAAAAGAAAACCAATAGTAACGGTGGAAGAATATTCGTGACAAATCCGAATGAAATAGCAATTGGCGTGACTTCAATACCTCCTGCTTTTTGAATAATTGGCAAGGTACAATCTATTGCTGTCGCACCCGTAATCCCAATTGCAGTCGAACGGAAATGACGCATAAATAATGGGATCACAAATAAGCTGACAATTTCACGGGATAAGTCATTAAAAAAGGCAATACTGCCCTGCACAGGTCCCCATGCATTGGTCAATACTACACTGGATAACGAATACCAACCCATTCCAGAGGCAAACGCCAGTCCTTGCGTAATTGGCATCGCTAAAACGAAAGCAGCAATGATACCACCTAATAATGAAGTAAACGTAAACACCATCCCCGTTTGGAAACCTCGTTTATTGAAAAGGGCCTCTTTTAAGGAAATGCCGTTATTTCTTAGCTGAATCCCTACAAAGAAAATCAGTACGATCAATACATACAGATTAATTCCAGTAGGCAACATGAGATAGGATTTGAATAAGAAACCACAAAGGGTGCCGATCACCACCGTTCCGGAAAGTTTGAGCGAGTCAATTAAAGAGTGCCAGCGAGAATCAATTTTACCTTGTGATTTAAGTGGCTCAGCTGGGTTGAAGCGGTCATAAAGCATCAAGCCAATCATATTGGATCCCAAAATGATCGCCGATAGCGTCACCGCAGTAGTGCCAATAATCGGCAGTTTATGCTCTAAATCATCTAACTGACCAAGCAAATACCCCATTAAGAAAAGGATGATGTAAAGCAAAAACATGACAATATGATTAATCTTTGCGATATAGGATTTATTATTGACCTTTAATAAATAGCCTAACACCATCGGTACTAAAACAATCAATAAGCCATTTATCATATCCTGCATCATACATCTCCTTTCTTATTCCATTAGAGCTAGCATACCCCTTTTCGTCCTCTTTTTCAAAGCGCATAAAAAAAGTGCGGTCAAATCAACCGCACTTTTAATCATCTGAAAATTAAACTGATTAGCCATTCACTTGACGACGTGCTAATACAGCATCAGATAACTGTTTTAACACGATTTCTGTATCTTCCCAACCGATACAAGCATCAGTGATACTTTGCCCGTAAGTCTGAACTTTACCATCGACTAAGTCTTGACGACCTTCAACGATATGACTTTCCACCATAACACCGAAGATCTGCTTTGAACCACCTGCAATTTGCTGGCAAACATCTTCACAAACTTCCATTTGTTTTTTGAATTGTTTGCTACTATTTGCATGGCTGAAATCAACCATTACATGTGGAATACGACCTGATTTTTCGATCTCTGCACAAACTTTTGCAACGTCTTCTGCTTTATAGTTAGGGCCTTTATCCCCACCACGTAAAATGATGTGGCAGTCTTCATTTCCTTTTGTTGAAACAATAGCCGAATGACCAAATTTTGTCACAGATAAGAAGTAATGCGAAGCTTCTGCCGCCCCCATTGCATCTAAGGCTACTTTTACGCCACCATTTGTGCCATTTTTAAAGCCTACCGCACAAGATAAGCCTGAAGCTAATTCACGATGAACCTGAGATTCCGTTGTTCTCGCACCAATTGCACCCCAACTCATGAAATCAGCTACATATTGTGGTGTGATCATATCTAAGAACTCACCGGCTGATGGTACGCCTAAGTTATTGATGTCAGATAATAATTTACGTGCAATACGCAAACCATCATTTAAACGATATGTATCATTTAAATAAGGATCGTTAATTAAGCCTTTCCAACCCACTGTTGTACGCGGTTTTTCAAAGTAAACGCGCATCACCACTTCAAGTGTATCTTTATATTCATCACGTAATACTTTTAAACGTTTCGCGTAATCTAATGCCGCTTTAGGATCATGAATAGAACAAGGACCAATTACCACAAGTAAACGGTCATCTTTTCCATGAATAATATTGTGTGCATGCAAGCGAGTTTCATGAACTAAATCAGCCGCTTCTTGACTTGCTGGAAATTTTTCTAATAAGGCAATTGGAGGCAATACCTGATCGACTTTTTCAATTCGGGTATCATCATTTGCAACTTTTACTTCGATTTCTTCTTTCTTCGTCGCCATATGTCACTCTCTAAATCTTAAATGTTGTGCTTAAATCTAATGGCGTTACTCTACACCTATTTTTTGTACTAGTAAACTAGTTCATTTGAATTGTTACACAATTATTATGTGATTGCGTAAAATTTATACTACCTAAGCAGTAAAATAGGGCGTTATTAAACTATATTTCCGCCTTGGCTGGCAAGGTTTTTGACGTAAAAATAGGTTGTACCAGCCCTATTTAAACAGAATGATTCTTTTATCCTTCAAATTAACAAAGAGGTTTAGATAAATGCGGGCAAAAAAAACAATTTCAACATCTATCGCACTTTTTAAAAATATTTTTTCAATGCCCTTGTTTTTACTGAACATCCCCCTCATTTTTTTGTCTGATTGAACACTTATTCAATCATTTATTTTTACTTGGAGAACTCTATGAAGAAAAGAAATTTTGTATTAACCGGTATAGCATTAGGTTTAAGCGTGTTTGCAACCTCTTTATCCGCTCAAGCGGCTATTCCCAATGAGATTGTCGAACAAGGTAGCCTTGCGCCAATGTTAGAAAAAGCACAAGCAGCAGTTGTGACCCTTTCTGTTGAAGGCAAAGCAAAAGCAAACAGCCGCTCAGCATCACCTGATGATATTCCAGAAGAATTTAAATTTTTCTTTGGTGATCAATTTGGCGAACAATTTGGTGGAGATCGTGGTGCATCACGCAACTTCCGTGGTTTAGGTTCTGGTGTGATCATCAATGCCGATAAAGGTTATGTTTTAACTAATAATCACGTGGTAGATGGTGCGGATAAAATTACCGTAAAACTACAAGACGGACGTGAATTCAAAGCCAAACTTGTTGGAAAAGATGAACAATCTGATATCGCTTTAGTGCAAATCGAAAAACCAACAAATCTCACCGCGATCAAAATGGCTGATTCAGATAAATTACGTGTTGGTGATTTTACCGTTGCTATTGGTAACCCATTCGGTTTAGGCCAAACCGTCACTTCTGGTATTGTTTCAGCACTTGGTCGTTCTACTGGTTCAGATAGCGGTGCGTATGAAAACTATATCCAAACGGATGCGGCGGTAAACCGAGGTAACTCTGGCGGTGCATTATTGAACTTGCAAGGTGAATTAATTGGTATTAATACCGCGATTATTTCTCCAAGTGGTGGTAACGCCGGGATTGCCTTTGCAATTCCAAGCAACCAAGCCAACAACCTTGTGCAACAAATCTTAGAATTTGGTGAAGTACGTCGTGGTTTACTCGGTATTAAAGGTGGCGAATTAAATGCCGATTTAGCAAAAGCCTTTAATGTTAGTGCACAACAAGGTGCATTTGTGAGTGAAGTCATTCCAAATTCTGCTGCCGAAAAAGCTGGCTTGAAAGCGGGTGATGTGATCACTGCAATGAATGGTCAGAAAATTTCAAGCTTCGCCGAAATGCGTGCAAAAATTGCAACTTCTGGTGCTGGTAAAGAAATTGAACTCACTTATTTACGTGATGGCAAAACTGACAACGTAAAAGTGACCTTACAAGCAGACGATGGCTCTCAAACGGCAAGTAAAACAGAACTTCCAGCACTAGATGGTGCAACCTTAAACAACTATGATGCAAAAGGTGTTAAAGGTGTGGAAATTAGTAAAGTACAGCCAAATTCAATGGCAGCACAACGCGGTTTAAAATCAGGTGATATCATCATCGGCATCAACCGTCAGCCAATTGAAAGCACGCAAGACTTACGCAAAGCGCTAGATGAAAAACCATCTGCTGTTGCACTCAATATCTTACGTGGTAAAAACAACTTTTACTTATTAGTACAATAAAATGAAAGTGCGGTCAAAATTGACCGCACTTTTTTATTTATAAAAACTAACATAAGAATAATTAGGTAAAGATGATTGGGATTATTTTTAATTCAGAATATAATATGAAAATAACATACATATGATGCAAAGAGAGTATCCAAATGTCCAATCTTAAAGAAAAAGAAATCGAAAATAATGAGACAATAAACTTTGAATATATTACAAGCTATTTGGAAAAATATGCTGGAGAACAATATTATGGCCCCCAAAAACAACAAAACAATAGTTCTGAAATGGCTGAATTCAAAGAACATGGTAGAAAAGCAGTCCAGGAATTTAGAAAATATATTGAAATTATAGCTTCAAACACTGGATATATAGTAGACACATCTAATAACTGGATTAATCAAGCTCAAAAAGGATATTCATACTTTTGGGGCGAATTAAAAAAGCATACTGCTCAAGAATATCCTCATAGTCTATCAGTTGCTATTTATATCAATTCTAAGAATGATAGCAACGATCAAATAATTTTATCTTTAAGTGTAGAAACTAAAGATACAAAATCCAGACCATCAGATTATGAATTTCATAATAAAATAATTAATGTTCCAATCCAGCAAAATACAAAAATTTATTATCAAGCAGATTTCAATATTAGCGAACAAAAAAATTTTAGAATTGAAGAATATGAGGAGGTAAAAAAAGCTTTAAAATCTAAAATAATAAAAAAACTAAAGGTTGTAAGGAATGTCATAGGGCCATATACAAAAAACAATACCTCAAAAATCATACAGGACTCATTAGAGGCTGCTAAAGAACTAATTCCATTTTATGAATATATCCTTCAAGAAAGAGGAATAGACACCTCAAATAAAAATGGAACTAATAAGGAAAAAGTTAAAATGGAAGACGTAAGAATTGGATTAAATACTATTTTATATGGACCCCCTGGAACAGGGAAAACATATAACACTGTAAGCTATGCAGTGGCTTTATGCGATAATGAAGACTTATCTTCTGTTAAAGCTAAAGATTATAAACAAGTTCTACAGCGATATAATGAGTTGGTAAGTGAGGAGCGAATCGCATTTACTACATTTCATCAATCATATAGTTATGAAGAATTTATTGAAGGCATTCGTCCAGTAATAGATAACGATATTAACGAGGATAATCCTAGTATAATAGAATATGAATTAGAATCTGGCGTTTTTAAAGATTTTTGTGAAAAAGCTGAAAGAGCTACAATCAAAAGTAGTGGATTTCCAATTGCTAAAGATGCAAAAGTTTGGAAAGTTACAGTTTACGATGCGGTCATAAATGAATGTTTTAAAAAGAACCAAGTTAGAATTGGTTTTGACATTAAAGACAAGGGCGCAATCAGTTTCGTAAATAACATTAAGAGTGGAGACATAATCCTAACGACTAATGGTAGTAGAGAATATATAAATGGTATTGCTATTGCTACCTCTGATGAAGCCTATGAACAGGATGATGTAGAGTCAAATAAAACAACTAGAAATGTTACATGGCTTGCTTGTAATATACATGAGGATATCACACCTTTAAATAAAGGTCTGATGATGGCTAGATATACTGTCTCCAAATTACCCAATATGAACGTTACTGAATTAATTGAATTTGCAATTCAAAAAAATCCAGAACTACGTAAGAAACAACCTGAATCAGATACAAAACCATATGTATTTATTATTGATGAAATCAACCGGGGTAATATATCTAAGATTTTTGGCGAACTTATTACACTAATTGAAGATACAAAACGTAAAGGGATGCCTGAGCAGATTTCTGCAATTCTTCCTTACTCTGGGCATAAATTCAGTGTCCCATCAAATGTTTATATTATAGGAACAATGAATACCGCAGATCGCTCAATCGCGTTAATGGATACAGCTCTTCGTAGACGTTTCCAGTTTATAGAAATGATGCCTGATTCAAATGTATTAAAAAAAATAAGCGCTGACAAAGTTGATGACTTAGACGTTGCTTTAATGCTAGATACAATCAATGAACGCATTACATTCCTATATGATAGAGAACATACTATCGGTCACGCATTCTTTACCAAACTTGCTCACAGTCCGGATATAAAAACTTTAGAGCTAATTTTTGACAAAACAATCATTCCTCTTTTACAAGAATATTTTTATGAAGATTATCAAAAAATACAATTAGTACTAGGTGATAATGGAAAAACAAATGACGATCTTAAATTTATTCAAGATGAAAAAATAAAAGTACAAAATATATTTAAAGGAAATATTGATGATGTAGTCGATCTTCCTGAAAAAAAATTCAAGATTAATAAAATCGCATTTTCCAACATAGAAAGCTACAAACAAATCATATAGGAATCAGTTAAACATGGCTAAACTTTTAGAAGTAAAAGAGTTTGACTCTATTACTGGAAATGTTGACTTTGAAAATGATGAAAATTTTAAATATTTGGATGCAGCTGCCTTTCAAAATCTCATCGAATTTATCCGTGAATTTTCAGGAGATGATGAAATTGCCGATATTCTTAATTTTATGAGAATTTCATATAAGCGGAATATCGGTGATGTTATAACTATTCGAAATTATGTAGGTTTAATTCAGATAAAAAATGGGTATCAAGTTCAGGTTCTGCCTAAAATTAGTTTTGGGGAATACAATGACGTAGGAAATCAAGAAACCAAAAAAGTGTTTCTTAGAATGCTAAAAAGCATGAAAAACTTCCCAAGTAAATCATTTAATGACGCTAGCCTTAAAGTTGATAAAATGAATCTTTATGAAATTTTCATCAATATGTATTTGAAAGAAGTAAGACAGTTAATAAAGAAAGGGATTAAATCAGCATACCTTAGACAAGAAGATAATTTAAGCTATTATAGGGGAAAACTTCTAACATCTCAGCATTTAAAGAAAAATACAATTCATAAAGAAAGATTTTATGTAGCTTATGATGAGTTTCATCCCAATAGATCTGAAAATAAGCTAATTAAAGCAACGTTATTAAAATTACATCAACTTACAACAAGCTCAGAAAATTCAAAAGAGATAAAGCAATTACTCACTGCTTTTGAAATGATTAAATCATCAAAAAATTACACTAAAGATTTTTCCAAAATTACAATAGATAGAAATACTAAAGATTATGAAATGCTCTTACAGTGGTCAAAAGTATTTTTATTTAATCAGTCGTTTACTACTTTCTCAGGAAGAAAGAATTCTAGAGCCTTACTATTCCCAATGGAAAGTGTGTTCGAAAGTTACATTGCTCAACAAATCAAAAAAGTATTCGAACCAAATGATTGGGAAATTTCTACCCAAGATAAAGGATACTTTTTATTCACAGAACCCAAAGAACAATTTGCTTTAAGACCAGATATAGTTTGTAAAAAAGGCGATCGCATCATAATAATGGATACCAAATGGAAAAATCTAATTAATAATAGCAGAGTAAATTATGGTATTTCACAAAGTGATATGTATCAAATGTATGCTTATTCCAAAAAATATAAAACATCAGAAATATGGCTTTTATATCCTCTAAATGATGAAATGAGAAATCATCCGGAAATTAAATTTGAATCTGGAGATGGCACAACTGTAAAGTTACACTTTGTTGATCTAGTTAATATTCAAAGAACGATGGAAGAACTATTGACAAAATTGGAAGTAGATAATTAACTCCATATAAGACAATTAGCCTACTTACATTAGTTCTTATCTTATCCTATTATATTAAAACTTCTCAAAAAACCTTAATATTGCTTCATAAAATTAATCATATTTATTCTGATATCATAAACTGCTCTCTCAATTGATGAAGCTGATCGCGTACAGCAGCGGCTTTTTCAAATTCGAGATCTTGAGCAAATTTATACATTTGTTGTTCCAATTTCTTAATTTGTTGTTGGAATTCTTTGGCTGATTTAGGCGCGTTGTAAAGTGCGGTCGGTTCAGCCGCCGTTTTACCACGCTGTTTCGATTTGGCTTTTTGATTTGCACCTTGGCCAATATCTAATAATTCACCCACTTTCTTATTCAATGCCTGTGGAACAATGCCGTGCTCTTCATTATATTTCATTTGTTTTTCACGACGGCGATTCGTTTCGGTAATGGCTTTTTCCATAGATTTAGTCATGCTATCAGCATACAAAATCGCTTTACCATTTAAGTTTCGAGCAGCACGACCGATGGTTTGGATTAAGGAACGTTCAGAACGCAAGAAACCTTCTTTATCGGCATCTAAAATCGCCACAAGAGAAACTTCTGGAATATCCAAACCCTCACGTAGCAAGTTGATACCAACCAATACATCAAACTCCCCTAAACGTAAATCACGAATAATCTCTACACGCTCAACGGTATCAATATCTGAATGTAAATAACGTACACGAATGCCGTGTTCGTCTAAGTAATCTGTTAAATCTTCCGCCATTTTCTTCGTTAGCGTCGTCACTAAAACACGCTCATTTTTATCTGCTCTTTGGCGTGCTTCAGACAGTAAATCATCCACTTGAATGGATACTGGACGAATTTCAATTTGCGGATCAAGTAAGCCCGTCGGACGTACCACCTGATCGACAATTTCACTGCCTGATTTTTCCAACTCATAAGGGCCTGGTGTCGCTGAAACATAAATTGTCTGCGGCGCTAAACGTTCGAACTCTTCAAAGCGCAATGGACGGTTATCCAATGCAGAAGGCAAACGGAAACCATATTCCACCAAGGTTTCTTTGCGAGAACGGTCACCACGATACATCCCGCCAATTTGCGGTACTGTCACGTGTGATTCATCAATAATCAAAATCGCATCAGACGGCATATAATCAAACAATGTCGGAGGCGGTTCGCCTTCATTTCTGCCAGAAAGATAGCGTGAATAGTTTTCGATGCCAGAGCAATAGCCGAGCTCGTTCATCATCTCAATATCAAATTGTGTACGTTGGGTAATACGCTGCTCTTCCAATAATTTATGCTCTTTAATGAAATATTCACGGCGTTGCACTAGTTCAGCTTTGATTTTTTCAATGGCATCTAAAATACGCTCTCTTGGTGTCACGTAGTGGGTTTTCGGATACACCGTAAAACGCGGAACTGAGCCAAAACTAGTCCCCGTTAAAGGATCAAATAAACTTAAACGTTCAATTTCATCATCAAATAATTCAATTCTTACCGCACGATCGTCCGATTCGGCAGGGAAAATATCAATCACTTCGCCGCGCACACGGAATGTACCACGCTGAAAGGCTTGATCATTTCTTGTATATTGCAATTCCGCTAACTTCGCTAAAATCTGACGTTGATCGATAATTGCCCCTTGTTGTAAATGCAACATCATTTGCAAATAGCTATCAGGGTCTCCTAAACCATAAATCGCCGAAACTGATGCGACTACGATAGTATCTCGACGCTCTAAGAACGACTTTGTAGCCGAAAGCCGCATCTGTTCAATTTGATCATTAATTGAAGCATCTTTTTCGATAAAGGTATCACTACTCGGTACATAAGCTTCCGGCTGATAATAATCATAGTATGAGACGAAATATTCCACCGCGTTTTCAGGAAAGAATGCTTTCATTTCTGCATAAAGCTGAGCGGCAAGGGTTTTATTTGGTGCTAGCAACATTGCTGGACGGTTTAACGTCGCAATAACATTTGCAATAGTAAAAGTTTTACCCGATCCCGTTACCCCGAGAAGGGTTTGATGGGCCAAACCATCCTCTAAATTTTCGACTAATTTTTCGATTGCTTGGGGTTGATCACCAGAAGGTTTAAAATCGGAATGAAGGATAAAAGGCTTAGTATTAATTTTCTCTGCCATAAGTGCGGTCAATTTTTTACTGTTTTAGAAGTGTGGCTATTTTAGCACATTTATTACTCCAAATTGAGCGATAAAAATCCAAGTTTTACACACACTTAGGCGTGTCAAGTCTTAAACACTTCAAAATTGAAAAATATTTTATTTTTTTTGCTGGACTTTATATAACATATTGATATTTAAACAAATATCACCGAGTGACTAATAGATGAACAATTTGAGACAAAGCCAGTCTGCACCAGTGGTTGACCATTTTAAACAAAAACAATCCACAAAGTTATCCACAGGCTTTGTGGATAGCAAAAACAGCAAATTTTTTTATAATTTTTTTCATTTTGAGTATTGACAAGCAACAGGTCGCTCATTAAAATGCGCGCCTATTCTTTGTGATACCAAATTTATTCCTCCTTAGTTCAGTCGGTAGAACGGTGGACTGTTAATCCATATGTCGCAGGTTCGAGTCCCGCAGGAGGAGCCAAATTTCTCTTTTGGTTTAGCTTTCGTTTGTCTCCTTTTACGAATCCTAAATTTGTAGCCAAAAGAATTTAAGCCCATCGTGTTGATGGGCTTTATTTTTATCTAATCAATGCTTATTTGATGAATTATCAGGCTAATTTAATGATGAGCGGTCATCCATTAAGTTATCACATTCCCAGCCAATATAGTCGCCTGAAAACTCCATAGCTAATTTTTCAAAGCGCTCTACCCACTCGAAGATCTCATTACTGTCTAATGAAAGCTCTTGCTCCAATTTCACCATGAAATAAGGCTGTTCATCTTCTTCCGTCTGGATGGCTTGGCTTGAATATTTCAACGTACTAAAAGACACTTTTCCAAGCGTTAGTTCATCCATAAAGGGAAACATTTTTTCTTCTTCATCAAAATGGAATGTATGCTCAATCAAATAAGTATCACTTAAATTACGCCCTTTGCTATTCAGCATGCTCAAAATCTCTTCCGTCGCATTTAATTTCATTTCTAATGGAGAAGCCAATAAGAAATCGAAATAGGTATCCCAATTGGGATCATCCTGCACATTGATTTCTGAGACAAAATCAAGCTGTTGAAGCGTTTCTTTAAGCAAAGCATCGTGTTCACAATAGAAATGCATTTTTGCCTGATGGTTGCAAATAAAATGCCCTGCAAAGAATACATTTGGAAGTGCAGTCAATTGTGCAAGAATTTTAAAAAGACGATTAATCAATTTTTCATATTCGTCTTCATTCGGCAAACCATCCTCATCTCCCTGATAAGGCACGGTAAATTGCACAACCTTACTGAGATGTTTACCATGATAAACATCTAAATCTTCAATATTTGCGGTAAACACGGCAGGCATACCATTCACTTGTGAACGGTAATTCTGCCAATTTGCCATATCCATGCTGCTTTCCTACTTAAACTCTGCCCAGATTGGTGCGTGATCGGACGGTTTTTCCATCGCACGAATATCCAATGCAATGCCGACGTCCACGCAACGCTCTGCTAATTGATGATTCACTAAAATATGATCGATACGTAATCCACGGTTATCATCAAAACCTTTCGAGCGATAATCAAACCACGAGAATTTATCATTGACTGTTGGGTTTAATTTACGGAACGTATCTTCCAATCCATAATCGTATAAGCGTTGATACCATTCACGCTCTTCGGGTAAGAATGAACATTTACCAGTACGCAACCAACGTTTGCGGTTTTCATCGCCGATACCAATATCTAAATCGCTTGGGCTGATATTCATATCACCCATAATTAAAACCGGATTGGCTTTATCGTGATCTTGTTCTAAATAACGTTGAAGATCCGCATAAAATTTTTCTTTTACCGGGAACTTGGTTTCATGTGCACGGCTTTCGCCTTGTGGAAAATAGCCATTAATTACCGTTAACAAACCAAATGGGGTTTCTAAATCTGCCATAATAATGCGTTTTTGCGCATCTTCATTATCGGTTGGAAAACCACGACGTACCGCTTTTGGTTCTTGTTTAGTTAATAAGGCTACACCATAGTGGCCTTTTTGCCCGTGATGAAAAACGTGATAACCCAGATTTTCAGTAATTGTATAAGGAAAGTCCTCATCTGCTACTTTGATTTCTTGTAAACCAATCACATCCGGTTGGTATTTTTCAATAATTGCTTCAAGTTGATGAGGACGAGCACGTAAGCCATTAATATTAAAAGAGATAAATTTCATTTTTGTTCCTAATGTGAAAAATTGGATCTATTATACAAAATAATTGAAATCTTAACCGCACTTTTCCTTTGTAATGGAAGAAGTTACGCCTATTAATGTGATTACGCTTCAGTTGCAATCAAATGAATTTGCTCCTATTTTCTCATTAAAATTTTTCCTAAAAACGCACTTTATAAATAAAACTAACTTGCTTATACTGGCGGCGCTTTTATTACTTTACTCGGATCATTTTATGAATATTTATACTTACTTGTGTTTTCTCACCACAATAGCCATTCTTATCAGTTTTATTACACGTAAACTGAACGATAATATCCAATATACCATTGCCATCACTGCCACCTCCATGGCGGGCTCGCTTTTCCTGGTGTTATTGGGATATTTCGGCTGGTTTAATTTGGATGACATTGCAACACGCGTTATCGAACGCATTGATTTTAAAGATTTCTTATTGAACGGGATTTTAGGCTTTTTACTCTTTGCTGGCGCCTTGGGCATTAAACTTCCAGTCTTAAACAATCAAAAATGGGAAATTACCACTTTTGCTCTGTTCTCAACGCTTGCTTCTACCTTTTTTATTGGTTTTCTACTTTATGGCGTAGCTTTACTTTTCGGTTGGCATATTGATTTAATTTACTGCATCTTATTTGGTGCACTCATATCGCCTGATGACCCGATTGCCGTACTTGCCATTATCAAAAACTTAAAAGCACCAAAACGCTTATCTATGCAAGTGGAAGGCGAATCACTTTTTAATGATGGGATTGGCTTGGTAATTTTCACTACGGTTTTTGCTGTCGCATTTGGCGGTCATGAACCGACAGCAAGCGGCATTCTCCATTTATTTTTTAAAGAAGCTTTAGGCGGGATTGCATTTGGATTGGTTTTAGGTCTCTTCGCCCATTATCTGATTTCAGCCACCGATGATGGTTCGTTAGAAATTCTTTTGACCTTAATCGTACCTACTGCGGGCTTTATGCTGGCTAATCTCTTACACGTCTCAGGTGCATTAGCCATGGTTGTCGCGGGAATTTTAATTGGTAACTGGACAAGATACACCGGCTTTTCTCAACAAAGCCAACGCTATTTAGATCACTTTTGGGAAATGATCGATCACTTTCTCAATTCCTTACTCTTCATCTTAATCGGTTTAGCGATTTTATTGATTCATGTCTCTTGGCAAGGGTTAATCTTAATTTTCCTTGCTATTCCAGTGTGTTTAATCTGTCGCTATGCAAGTGTTTGGTTACCATTCCAAGTCATGAAACGCTACCGTAAATACAACCCTTACACCATGAAAGTTCTCACTTGGGGCGCATTACGAGGCGGATTAGCGCTCGCTATGGCGCTTTCTATTCCAAGTGATCAATTTTATATTGAAGGATTAGAAATGGATGTTCGCGATCTTATTTTAGGTATGACGTATGCAGTTGTGGCATTTTCAATTCTCGTGCAAGGCATGACAATTGAAACCTTAATTCGTAAATCAAAAGAAGCGACCATGCGTGAACGTGGCTATACGGGTATCGGATTAGCGAAATAATCAATAATGTTTATATCTTTGGCTCAGCACTTGCTGAGCCTATTTTTTGAATCTGAGACATGACACCTTCACGATGCCACCACTCCCCTTCTTTCGGAGGGATAAACACATCAAATGCCTGACCTTTAAATTCAAATTGCAATCTTGCGGCGTGTAAATAAGTGCGGTCAATTTTTTCCGTCTTTTTGCCATAAAGCGCATCGCCTAAAATCGGGCTACCTAAGCTTTTCATCGCAACACGCAATTGATGGGTTTTACCGGTTTGTGGTTTTAAGATAAATAACCGTAAATTGGGCTCACAACTTACACTTTCAAAACGCGTAATTGCGGGATTTTCTTTCGATTGGCAAAGTTTCCAAGCCCCATTACGAGCTTTTTGCATATCGCCGACAATCAATCCTTGCTTCTTTTTTGGCTTTTGATTGCTGAGTGCAAGATAAGTCTTTTGGATATGATGTTCAGAAAAAAGTCGGAAAAATTCAGCCGCACTTTCAGCATTCAATGCCAAAATGAGTAAACCAGATGTCACTTTATCTAACCGATGTACAAGCCAGACTTGTGGCACGCTAAACTGCTCAGCAAGCAAAGTGGTTAAACCAATTTCACTCTGATCTTTATGCACACTTATCCCACAAGGCTTATAAATAATGATAAAATCATCGGTCTGATAAATAATGTCTAATTTCATAAGTGCGGTCAAAAATTAATGAGTTTTGAACATATTATACTGGTTTATATTATTCCCGTGTTAATTTGGGTAGCAGTTATTTCTGTCACCTTGCGTTTACTCGTCAAAAAACAAGCGGTTTCTGCTACGTTGTCATGGCTGATGATTATCTACCTTGTGCCACTGATTGGCGTCATTGCTTATTTAATTTTTGGTGAGATTAAACTAGGTACGCGCCGAGCCAAAGCCTTTCAATTGTTAAAACCTAAATATACCCAATGGCTTCAGCAACTGTCAGAACAAAAAGATCTGGTTACACATTCCCAGGATCCTCGTTATCGTGCTTTATTTAAACTAGTCCACCACCGCTTAGGTATTCCGAACATTCGAGGTAATGAATTACATATTCTCGACACGCCAGAAAGCATCATTCAAAGTATCATTCGTGATATTCAACAAGCACATCATTCCATTAATATGGTGTTCTATATTTGGAGCAATGATGGCATGATTAATGAAGTGAAACAAGCCTTAGAAGAGGCCGTGCAACGTGGAGTTAAAGTTTGTCTTTTACTCGATTCCGTTGGCAGTAATGCTTTTTTGAAAAGCCCTGTTTGTAAAGAAATGCGAGAAAAAGGCATTGAAATTACCGAAGCGCTACATGTAAATTTATTCCGGATGTTCTTCAGCCGAATTGATTTACGTCAACATCGTAAAATCATCATCATTGATAATCAAATTGCCTATACAGGCAGTATGAATATGGTGGACCCAAATTTCTTCAAACAAGACAGCAACGTAGGCAATTGGATAGACGTGATGGTGCGAATCAACGGTCCTGTTTCACCGATTTTAAACAGCTTACATGCTTGGGATTGGGAAATTGAAACCATGGAAGAATTACCTCTTTTATTGCCAAATTGTCCACTTGTGGAAATTGACGATAACGACACCCATTCTGTGCAAGTGATTGCGAGTGGTCCCGCATTCCCAGATGATTTAATAGCTCAATCTCTTGCAACAGTCATTTATGCTGCAAGAGAAAGTATTGTGATCACTTCACCTTACTTTGTGCCAAGTCACAATATTGCTGAAGCATTACGCATTGCCGCATTCCGAGGTGTTGATATCACGCTCATTTTACCTAAGAACAATGATTCCTTGATGGTTCGTTGGGCGAGTCGAACATTCTTTGATGATTTACTCGAAGCGGGTGTAAAAATTTATCATTTTGAAGCAGGACTTCTCCATACAAAAAGTGTGTTAATCGATAACAAGCTTGCACTCGTTGGTACGGTAAATATGGATTTACGCAGTTTTCTGCTTAACTTTGAAATCACCGTTGCCGTAGAAGATCGTAATTTTGCCAATGAAGTGGCCACACTCCATGAGAATTATTTAGCGAATTCCTCCGCACTCGATATGCAAGAATGGCTCAATCGTCCTTTCTATCATCGAATCATCGAGCGGTTATTTTTCTTGTTTAGTCCATTACTCTAATTTTCACAGTAAATACAAAAAGGGCGTACCACACAGTACGCCCTTTCTTTTTCACGTTTATGCTTAACGTTTTTTCACGATAAACACTAAAGCTACTAAAACAACTGCTGTTGTCACAAATCCAGCTAAACCTGATTCTGTAAAGCCTACCACAATGTAGCCCACAGCACTTGCTGTCGCAACAGTTGCCGCATAAGGTAATTGGGTGGTGACGTGATCCATGTGGTTACATTTTGCCCCAGTTGACGACAGAATCGTTGTATCCGAAACCGGTGAACAGTGGTCGCCGCATACCGCGCCTGCCATAACTGCAGACAAACAAGGAAGTAATAATTCTGGTGCTGAGTTAGTCGCCATTGCCGCAGCGATTGGTAACATAATGCCAAATGTCCCCCAGCTTGTCCCTGTTGAGAATGCCATTGCTGAACCAAGAATAAATAAAATCACTGGTAAAAATTGAACTGGAATGCTGCCACTCACTAAAGAAGATAAGTATTTACCGGTTTGTGCATCACCCACCACTTTATTGATTGTCCACGCAAAGAATAGGATTGCAATTGCACCTAACATAGATTTAATACCGGCAATCCATGCTTTTCCGTATTCTTGTAAAGAAACTTGACGCTCAAGAATAATCAATAATGTTGACATAGCAACCGCACTTGAACCACCAACAACAAGCGAAATACCTACTGTCGTATTTTCAAATGCACCTAAGAGGCTAAATGGTTTTCCATCTGCCGCTAAGGCCTCACTACCTGTGTGAATCATCATAAAAACAGTGACGGTAATTAAGACTAAAATTGGTAAAATTAAGTTGCGAACTTTACCTTTCACACCTTCAATGACTTCTTCTTTATAATCGCGCTCCATGGCTAATTTTTCATGACGTGCCATTGACGCAATATCAAATGAGAAATAAGCCACAAAGAATACCATCAATAATGAGAAGATCGCATAGTAGTTCATTGAACTCATAGCAACGAATGCGCCCATTGGTGTATAAGAGGTAATAGAATACGTCGCCAATAAACCAGCCACGAGGGTAATAATGTATGCACCCCAGCTTGATACCGGCATCATGACACACATTGGTGCAGCAGTAGAATCAAGAATGTACGCTAATTTTGCACGAGAAACTTTGAAACGATCAGTAACTGGACGTGCAATCGCACCGACAGCAAGACTGTGGAAGTAATCATCGATAAATGTCACAAACACTAAAGATGCCGCTAATAATTTCGCACCGCGACGACCTTTAATTTTATTTTGTGCCCATTCAGCAAACGCACGGTTGCTGCCTGACACAGTTAAAAGTGCGGTCAATACGCCAAGTAAAACTAAGAAAAACACGATATTCATATTTGAATTCATGCCTTCTTCGCTACTATAAACTAATGCCACAACATTATCTTTTAAATAAATAAGTGCATTCAATGGGTTGAAATCAACCAACATTAACGCACCGACAATAATCCCTGCACTGAGGGACACCAAAACCCGACGAGTTGCAATTGCTAAAATAATCGCAAGTAATGCGGGTATAATTGAATAAATAGATGAAGAATAATCGACTAGTTCCATTAAGTTATACCTAATAATTTAATGGAGACAACGGCAAGAAAAGACACAATTATGACCAGACCGAACCGTAGCGCTCCATAGTTAATACACAAAAACTATGACAGTCACGTTCCTTTCGAAGACGTGACCAACCGAATAAGATGACGCCTATTCGATTTCGGCAATCATTCCTTTCCTTTCCCTTCAACGCTATCCACTCCAGGAAAATACTTATAATGACCGCACCTCTACTGTTGTATAGGATGGTGAGAGATTACATTAAAATGAATAAAATTACCAATAAAATCTTGCACTTTCAGTGAAATCTATTCTTTTATTAAAAATGACGTATTAAGTTGTTAATTCATTGTTACACAATTTTATGAGTAAACGATTGCAATAGTATAGAAAACAGGTCACTCCATAATATGGAGTATGATGAGATCAGACCAATTAATTCTTTAATTTAGGCGAATTAATATTTACCAAATATATTATTTTCGTTATTATTGTCTTCCTTAAAATAATTAAGCATTCACACACATAAAAAAGAGGACATCATGAACGAATTAACAAAAGGTTTAACTAACCTTCGTAGTTTACGCGCCGCTGTACGCGATTTAACATTAGAACAAGCTGAAAGTTCACTTTTAAAATTACAAGCTGCTGTTGAAGAAAAACGTGCTCAAGCAGCTGAAATTGAACAAGCTGAACAAGAGCGTCGTGCGCGTATCGCAAAATATAAAGAATTAATTAAACAAGAAGGCATCACTGCGGAAGAATTAACCGCTATTATTGGTATTGCGCCTTCTTCAATTCGTAAAAAACGTGAACCTCGCCCAGCAAAATACAAATATACTGATGAAACTGGTCAAGAAAGAACATGGACTGGTCAAGGCCGTACACCTCGTGTGATTCAAAAAGCCTTAGATAAAGGTGCCTCTTTAGCTTCTTTCGAAATCTAATTTCATTATCAACAATGTAGAACCCATTTTTATGGGTTCTCTTTTTTTATTTATCTTGCAAAATATTCATTATGTTAGAAAAGAAAATATTACTGACTGACTGCCCTGATGATAAAGGCTTAATCGCCAAAATCACCAATATTTGTTACAAACATCAATTAAATATTCTTCACAATAATGAGTTCGTTGATTTCGAAACAAAGCATTTCTTTATGCGTACCGAATTGGAAGGTATTTTCAACGAAGAAACTTTGTTAGCTGACTTAAATTATAGCTTGCCAGCTGGGACAAATTGCCGCCTAATCAGTGCTAAACGTAAACGTATCGTGATTTTAGTCACCAAAGAAGCGCACTGCTTAGGTGATATTTTAATGAAAAATTACTACGGTGCATTAGATGTAGAAATTGCGGCAGTAATTGGTAATCACGATAATTTACGCGAATTAGTTGAACGCTTTGATATTCCATTCCATTGTGTCAGCCATGAAGGCCTCACGCGTGTGGAACACGATAAATTACTTGCTGAAAAAATTGATGAATATGCACCTGATTATATTGTTTTAGCTAAATATATGCGTGTATTAAATCCAGAATTCGTCGCTCGTTATCCAAATCGTGTGATTAATATTCACCATTCATTCTTACCCGCATTTATTGGGGCAAAACCTTATCAACAAGCCTATGAACGCGGTGTGAAAATTATTGGTGCTACGGCTCACTTTATTAATAATGAATTAGATCAAGGTCCGATCATTATGCAAAATGTGATTAATGTGGATCACACTTACTCTGCCGATGCCATGATGCGTGCAGGGCGTGATGTGGAAAAAACAGTATTAAGCCGTGCCCTTGATCTTGCCTTACATGATCGTATTTTTGTGTATAAAAATAAAACGGTGGTCTTGTAATGAAAGCAATCACTTTAGAGCCGATTTCTCGTATTGAAGGTGAAATCAACTTACCTGGTTCGAAAAGTTTATCGAACCGAGCATTATTATTAGCGGCATTAGCTAAAGGCACCACAACGGTCACTAACCTGTTAGACAGTGATGATATTCGTCATATGTTAAACGCCCTCAAAGCTTTAGGGGTGAATTACCAACTATCTGAAGACAAAACTCGCTGCGAAGTTGAGGGCTTAGGTGGCGCGTTTCAGGTTGAAAATGGCTTATCACTGTTTCTCGGCAATGCCGGTACGGCCATGCGTCCTTTGACGGCTGCACTTTGCTTAAAAGGCAACACTGAAGGCGAAGTTATTTTGACTGGTGAGCCACGTATGAAAGAGCGCCCAATCAAACATTTGGTTGATGCGCTTCTTCAAGCGGGTGCCGATGTTCGTTATTTAGAAAATGACGGCTACCCTCCACTTGCAATTCGCAATCAAGGGATTAAAGGTGGCGTAGTTGAAATTGACGGTTCAATTTCTTCTCAATTTTTGACCGCACTTTTAATGGCTGCTCCGCTTGCTGAGGGCGATTTAGATATCCATATTGTGGGTGATTTAGTCTCAAAACCTTATATTGATATCACCCTCGCGATGATGAAAGATTTTGGTGTTTCGGTTGAAAATCAAGATTATCAAGTGTTTAAGGTGAAAGGTAACCAATCCTATGTGTCACCGGGCAAATACATGGTGGAAGGTGATGCTTCATCTGCTTCTTATTTCCTCGCCGCTGCCGCAATTAAAGGCAACGTAAAAGTGACGGGAATTAGCAAACATTCCATTCAAGGCGACCGTCTATTTGCCGATGTGCTAGAAAAAATGGGTGCAAAAATCACTTGGAGTGAAGATTTTATTCAGGCAGAACAAGCTGAGCTCCATGGCATTGATATGGATATGAACCACATTCCTGATGCAGCCATGACGATTGCCACAACTGCCTTATTTGCAAAGGGTGAAACCGTTATTCGCAATATTTATAACTGGCGTGTGAAAGAAACTGATCGCCTTGCTGCAATGGCTGCTGAGTTACGAAAAGTCGGTGCGGAAGTTGAAGAAGGTGAAGATTTTATTCGAATTCAACCGCTTGCCCTTTCTCAATTTAAACATGCCGAAATTGAGACCTATAACGATCATCGTATGGCAATGTGCTTTGCTCTAATTGCATTGTCGGATACCCCCGTCACGATTTTAGATCCAAAATGTACGGCTAAAACGTTCCCAACATTCTTCGATGAATTTGAGAAATTAAGTATTCGAAAGTAATTGCTAAAATAACAAAAGGCGAACAAATTGATGTTCGCCTTTTTCTTTTTTAAAACACCGTCAAAAATGACCGCACTTTTCAACTACTCTGCTGAAGTTGGGATTTTATGGCGAATCATCCAATAGATACTCAAAGCAAGTAAGGCACAGATTAGAATAACGAAGGATGTTGAATAGAAAATATTGCCGATACCCACTAACGGAGATACTACACCACCTAAAAAGAAAGGTGCAAAACCTAACAAAGCGGATGCACTGCCTGCATATTGGCGCTCACTTTCCATGGCTAAAGAAGAAATAGCTGGGAAAGTAATACCCATTAATAACAACATTGCAAAGAAACCGATTTCAATAAATAACCAGTAAGGCTGAATAATCAATACCGCAATGGTATAAAGTGCAGCAACCACAAAAGCAAAAACACCAATAGCTAAAGCCTGACGATTTGGCAATTTACCGCCAATATTTGCTCCAATGACTAACGCTGCCCCATTTGCACCAAAACATAAACTAAAGATAAATGCACTCAACCCATAGAAGCTTTGGAAAATAAATGGCGAAGCCGCAATATAGGCAAACATGGAACCAAGCAAGAAACTTTGAATTCCTACATAGCTCATAAATAAGCGATTTTTGATAATCACACCAAAAGTCAAAAAGGTGGAAAATATTGAACCTTGTAAGCGATTTTCGACACTTAAGCTTTCTTTTAGACGGAAGCTGAAAATCAAAACAATCACACCAATCAATGCAAGGAAAACAAATACACCTTTCCAACTGATGTATTCCAACAATAAACTACCAAGGATTGGTGAAATAATTGGCGCGAGTCCATTAATTGTCATTAATAAACCAAAGAAACGTGTCATTTCACGCCCACGATAAAGATCCGTTGCAACCGCACGAGAAATAACAACACTTCCTGCCGAAGAAAGTCCTTGAATCACACGCAAAACAATCATCGTTTCAATATTTGGTGAAAACACAATTAAAACCGTACTGATGATATAAATGACTAATGAAATAATAAGCGGTTTTTTTCGACCAAATTTATCACTGAGTGGCCCAAGAAGTAACTGTCCTAGCGCTAAACCAATCATGGCTGTGGTAAGCGTAAGCTGTGTCATTGAGGCATTCGTTTCAAAAAAGCTCGCGAGTTGTGGCAGTGAAGGTAAATAAAGATCCACTACAAATGGTCCAAATGCAGAAAGGACGCCGAGTAATAAAACAAGAAAAAGTTTTGAATTTGCTTTCGCCATGAAAATCCTCAAGAAAAATAAAAATCGAAATAAAAATGAAAGGGCAGATTTTAACCTATATCCGTACAATTAATAAACAAAAAAGCACCGATTATTCGGTGCTTTTGCTCATTACTTCTGAATAGAAGATAAAAATTCTTTGCGAGTTTCGCGATCTTCTAAAAAGACCCCGCCATAGGCTGATGTCACAGTATAACTGTGGGTATCTTTTACCCCGCGAGCTTTCACACAGAAATGTGTCGCTTTCACATAAACTGCCACATCATCGGTTTCTAAAATGGTTTGAAATGCCGTTAAAAGCTGTTCGGTTAAACGCTCTTGCACTTGCGGACGCTGCGCAAAAAACGCCACAATGCGATTGATTTTAGACAAGCCAATCACCCAATCTTTGGGATAATATGCCACAGCAACATTGCCATCAATTGTCACAAAATGGTGTTCGCAAGTACTGGTTAAGGTGATGTCATTCACTTGCACCATTTCGCTCACTTTCATTTGGTTTTTGATTTTTGTCATTTTCGGGAAATTGGCATAATCCATTCCACTGAAAATTTCATCAATAAACATTTTGGCTAAGCGATTTGGTGTTTCTTCTAGGCTATCATCACGTAGATCTAACCCAATCAATTTCATCACTTCACGCATATGCGAAGCTATCGCCTCACGGCGCTCATCTTTACATTGAGTCGGATCAATCATTGGGGTTTCGATGCCTTTGGCTACCAAGGCTCGGCGGACATTTTCCGCATCAGGTGAAATCGCGTTCATTCACTTTCCATTTATAAAAAAATAATGCGGCATTTTAGCAAAAGATGAATTATTCGTAAAATGCGAAAAATCACCCTAATTTATTAATTTCCTTCATATTGTATTTCGGGCTACAATATATCCACT
>JABZOY010000129.1:0-3534 GCA_015255025.1 Haemophilus sp. | reverse complement strand
AAGCGGTTCTTCACCTTTCAAGAAAGCAAAACCGGTCGGGATTTTTTTATCACTTTCTACGGCAATTTTTAAGCCTGAGTTAGGTTGTTTTTTGAAGTAATCTAATACTGCAAGCTTATCGTTTACTGTGGCATCAACACGACCTTGTTTTACCGCCTCAAGGTTTTGAGCCAAGCTATCTACAGTCACGATAATTGCACCATTATCACGTGCATCTTTGCTCCAGTTACTGGTTGCAGATTGTGCAGATTTTTTACCTTTTAAATCAGGGAATGATTTAATGCTATCGTTATCGGCTTTCGTCACAATTACGCCAGCTGAGTAGTTATAAGGTGCACTGTAATCATATTTTTTTAAACGTTCTGGGCTTGGATTGGTTTGGTTCGCAATAACATCAAAGCGTTTTGCATTTAAACCTGCATACATACCGTCCCAAGCGGTTTCTTTAAATTCAACTTTCCAACCTAATTTTTGAGCCACTTTTTCGATAATTTCCACATCGAAACCGGTTAATTTGCCATCTTTGTCGTGGAAAGTGAATGGTGCGTAAGTTCCCTCAGTACCGACTAATAAGGTTTTAGTTTTTTCAACACGATCAGCAATTTCACCTGCGTTAGCAATAGTAGAAAGGGCTAATCCTGCCGCTAAAAGTGCGGTGCTAAAAAATGATTTTTTCATAAGTATTCCTTTTTTAGATAAATAACGAAAGTGAAATGAATTATAAGAAGCGAAAAAGAAAAGAAAAGTATTATTTATTTATGAATTATTTCCTTTAGTTATATTAAATGAAAGTTGTTTAATTAATAAACAAAAAAGGTCTGTAAAAACAGACCTTAGATAGAATAAATGAAATCAATAGATTAAGCTTCAATACCTTCGAATAACGCCGTACTTAAATAACGTTCTGAGGCAGAAGGTAAGATTGCGACGATTAATTTATCTTGGAATTCAGGTAGTTTTGCTAAGCGGTCAGCTGCTGCCACAGCCGCACCAGAAGAAATACCCGCAAGAATACCTTCTTCAGCCATTAAGCGACGAGCGGTCGCAATTGCCGTATCGCTATCTACAGTTTCCACGCGATCAATTAATGATAAATCCAAGTTTTTCGGAATGAAGCCCGCACCGATACCTTGAATTTTGTGTGGACCGGGTTTCACTTCTTGACCCGCAAGGGTTTGGCTAATAACAGGTGATTCTGTTGGTTCAACCGCTACAGAGGTAATTTTTTTACCGTGATCTAATTTGATCGCACGAGAAATACCGGTAATTGTACCACCGGTACCCACACCGGCAACTACGACATCAACTTTACCTTCAGTATCTTTCCAGATTTCTTCACCAGTAGTTTGACGGTGAATGTCAGGGTTAGCCGGGTTTTCAAATTGTTTTAGCATCACATAATGATTTGGATTAGACGCCACAATTTCTTCTGCTTTAGCGATCGCACCTTTCATCCCTTTTGAGCCTTCAGTGAGCACTAGATTGACGCCTAAACCACGTAATAAACGTTTGCGTTCAAGACTCATGGTTTCAGGCATGGTTAAGGTGATTTTATAACCACGTGCAGCAGCTACATAAGCTAAAGCAATACCGGTGTTACCGCTGGTTGCATCTACAATTTCTTTACCCGCGGTTAAAATGCCGTCTTTTTCTGCTTGCCAAATCATATTGGCACCAATACGGCATTTCACGCTAAAGCTTGGGTTACGACCTTCAATTTTTACGACAACGTTACCATTGTGTCCGAAGTGTTTTAAACGAACTAATGGTGTATTACCGATTGAGTATGAGTTATCTGCATAAATTGTCATTTTACTGTCCTTTTATATTTTGGAATGAGTTGATGTAGTAGTTATAACACCGGTTTTTATATAAAAAAAATAGTTAATAGCTATATTTTATAACTAAATGCTATTTATTCACGATGCTATTTCCTGAAGGCTTAATTTCTGTACTCGTAGAACGTGTCACAATTTGTGTTGAACCTGAAGTGCGGTCAAAATTCATATCAAATTTTAATTGTGAGCGATAATTTTCCACCCACATTACGGTCGCACCACAGACTGCAACGGGAATAACGACTAAATTCACAATCGGTAATGCGGTACAAAGGGTGATTAATGCCCCGAATGTCAGGCTTTGAGAACGTCTTTCGCCTAACGCATTTTTCATAATGCCAAAAGAAATTTTATGGTTATCAAACGGGTAGTCACAGTACTGAATCGCCATCATCCAACAGGTAAATAAGAATGTCAGCACAGGAATAATGGTTTGTCCGATAACAGGGATAAAACTCAATAAGAACAAGCCTACAAATTTCGGTAAGCTGTACCATAGTTTTTGCCATTCACGATTTAGCATACGTGGCACATCTTTCATAATTTCGGCAAAACCATCATCATTAACTGCTTCACCAGTTAGCATTTTTTCGACTTTTTCTGCTAATAATCCATTAAACGGCGCGGCAATAAAGCCTGAAAGCGTTGTAAAGGCAAAATAGAAAAATAAGAGAATTGAGCCAATAGACAACACAAGCAAAATCACGCTTAAAAAGCTTAGCCAATCTGGAATAAAGCTCATCACCCAGTCAATCATCGTGGAGATTTGTGAGACAAATAGCCAGAATAAGCCTGTAAGCAGAACGACGTTAAGTAAAATTGGCATAATCACAAAACGACGGAGGCCTTTTTGCGTAATGAAATGCCAACCCATCACGAAATGATTGAAAGCAGATTTTATTTCATTTTGATCGATCATCATTGTTCCTTTAAATTGAAAAGTAAAAATACAAAATGTCACAGAAAGACAATATTTTTTGAGAAAAATTCCATCTCATCCCTTTTAATATCTTGTTTGCTTTCCTATTTTTTCACCTGTGGAAATGTGATAGGATTAGCAAAAATCATTGCGTTAAGGAGCAACAAAAATGGACTTAAATACCATTTTGATTATTTTAGGGGTAATTGCTTTAATTGCCTTAGTGGTACACGGATTATGGTCAAATCGCCGTGAGAAATCAAAATATTTTAAAAGTGCGAATACATTTAACCGCACTTCTAAAAACGGTGAGGTCAATCCTTTTTCGCAAGCTGCTGATCCTAATGCGGATATTCGTTTAACACATCGTGCTCAAGCGGCGCAGCCAGTACAACAACATGTTCAACCTAAAGTGGCACCGCAGGCGGCAAACCAACAGCAATTTAATTTTGATGAGCAACGTGCTCAAGTGGATGCGCGTCAAATAGAAAAAAGCGTGGATGATATTAAAATCTCTTTACCAAATCAGCCGGTTTATGAGATGAATACTACGCAACCTGCTCCAGCGCCAGCTCCACAACCTGAACCCGTGGTTTATCCTGAAACGAATGTACAACCGAAACCACGTGTGGCAGAAATGACAATTGAAGAGTTAGAAGCACAAAGCAATGATTTTGATGGTGTGAATTCTTCTTCGCCTGAATTGCGTGAGCAGTTAGCCGAGATGTCATTAAACCCACATCAAGAACTCACTCACGAGAATGTGCATTTTAACTA
>JABZOY010000128.1:0-3597 GCA_015255025.1 Haemophilus sp. | reverse complement strand
TCCTTATCTTTTTGAGCGTTTAATACTTTCCATTTCAATAAGTTAACTTCTACTTTACGACCTAAGCCGTTATAGAACATCATAGATGGAATTGCGACTAAAATACCTAGTGCGGTTGCTTTTAATGCAAGAGAGAGATGCATCATGATTGCGCCAGCGTCGACATCACCGCCAGCTTGACCAATTTGATAGAAGGTTAACAAAATACCAATTACTGTTCCTAACAAGCCCACATAAGGTGCGTTTGCACCAACTGTTGAAATGATCGTCATATTGCGATTTAAATCAATTTCAAGCGAATGGATATTGGAATATTTAGCGACATTGATACGGCTTAAAAAGATAAAGCGCTCAATTACAGTAGCAAGCATAATTACGCTCATAAGAAGTAAAAGCCCGATAATAATGTAATCACTATATTGTTCTAAAAACTCAAAAAGTTTTGGCATCTGATAGTCCTTTTATGTGTAATAAAGAATAAAAAATGAATTGATAATGAATTTCAATTAGATTGAGAATTCTATCAAATGGAAAATAGAGCGTAAATATAAATTAGAAAAATGGCTATTTTTTTGACCGCACTTTGAGGTAAATCATAGAAAGCGCGGTTGTTTTGAGAGGGGATTTAAAGGGATTGCAGGTAATCTAAGACAACCTGATGATGTTCGCCTGTTTTGAATTTATCAAAAACGTGTTGAATTTTGCCTTGTTCATCAATGAGGAAGCTAATACGGTGAATGCCGTCATAGGTGCGTCCCATGAATTTTTTTTCTCCCCATACACCAAATTGCTCGGCAACCTGGTGATCTTCATCAGAAAGCAAGGTGAAATTGAGCGACTTTTTCTCAACAAATTGAGCCAGTTTTTTTGGCGCATCTGTGCTGATGCCTAAAATAACCACACCTAATTTTTCTAACTCACTTTTAGCATCACGTAAGCCGCAGGCTTGAGTTGTACAGCCTGGTGTTAAGGCTTTGGGATAAAAATACACGAGTACTTTTTTACCTTTAAAGTCGCTAAGTGAAATCGGTTGATTATCTTGATTTAAAAGGGTGAATTGCGGTGCTAAGTCACCCGCTTGTAATGTTTTCATAAAAAATCCTTAAAAATGTAAAAAATGATTTGTAAATTCAAGCTATTTTAGCGATTATAACCAAATATTTTCAAATGTTATTGTTAAAACGCAAAATAGATGTAAATGGAGTGCCTTATGACTACGCAAACCCCCTTATTTTCAGGCAGTATTGTTGCTTTAGTAACCCCGATGGATAACTACGGAAACATTGATTTTGAAACATTAGAAAAACTTATCGAGTTTCACATCAATGCGGGTACAGATTCGATTGTATCTGTGGGTACAACGGGAGAATCCGCCACATTAAGTATTGAAGAAAATGTGAAAGTGATTGAAAAGACGGTTGAGTTAGCAAAAGGACGTATTCCAATCATTGCTGGCACCGGTGCTAATGCAACGAGTGAAGCCATTGTGATGACAAAATTATTACGTGATAGCGGGGTAGCCGGTTGTTTATCTGTTGTTCCTTACTACAATAAACCAACTCAAGAAGGCATGTTCCAACATTTTAAAGCAATTGCAGAATGCACGGATTTACCACAACTTCTTTATAACGTACCAGGTCGTACCGGTAGTGATATGAAACCTGAAACCGTCGCACGTTTGTCTCAAATTGAGAATATTGTAGGGATTAAAGAAGCAACAGGCGATTTAACTCGCATTACTGCGATTAAAGAATTAGCCGGTAAAGATTTCATTGTATTAAGTGGAGATGATGCCACAGGGTTAGAAGCGATGAAATTAGGCGCAGAGGGTGTTATTTCTGTGACAAATAACCTTGCTGCAAAAGATATGGCCGCGATGTGTCGCTGTGCTTTAGCGGGCGATTTTGCGAAAGCGGAAGAAATTAATGCACGTTTAATGCCTTTACATCAAGATTTATTTATTGAATCCAACCCAATTCCAGTTAAATGGGCAGCATATCGTTTAGGTTTAATTAAGACTCCACATTTACGTTTACCACTTACAGTGTTAAGCGAAAGCGCGCAAGTAAAAGTGGAAGAAGCATTAAAAATTGCTGGCTTAATTTAATGAATTAAAGGGTTGTTTTTACAGCCCTTTAAACTTTCGACTTTTTTATTTGTCAAAGAGCGGTCATTATTTTAATTATTTTTATTGAAGGATTTAAGGAATGAAAAAAATCGTACTGAGTTTAGTCGCAGCAGCATTGTTATCGGCGTGTTCAAACAGCGTAGAAAAAATGCAGACGGCTAATGACACTTACCAAAATTCTGATCGTGAAATACCGAGCTTTTCTCCTTTAGCAAGTGGTGGTGTAACATTGCCGCAAGCCGATCCGACTTATGAACTTCCTCAGCTTAATGCGAAAAAAGAACGCGTGGATATTCGTCCGCCTTCAACCCCATTAGCGATTATCAAAAATTCTTTGACACAATTTGATGGCGAACGTGCATTGATTGTTTATACGGATGCGCAAGCAGAGCTTTATAATCTCAAACAAATTGAGCGTTTATTAAAAGAAGAAGGCACGAATTCAACTTTAAATGGTGCAGTATTAATTAGCGATTGGGCGCCAACAGGTCGTGCAGATGATAAAGCCAATACAGAGATCCGTTATAAAATTGAACAAGTTACGGCGCAAGATGCAAGTGCGTTAGCGGTTTCTGTAGAGCAAATGCGTCGTGATGGTGTGATTTACACACCAAATCAAGCAGATAAACAACGCTATGCATCGGATCGTTTAAATCGTTTTGTTGCTGCGCTTACTAATGCTTATAACAAGCAACAACAAGATTTAAATAATGCTTCTGCAGGACCTTTCCAATCAGGTTTAATTACTGATACGAATGGTAGAATGGCATTAGGTATGGATGCAAGCTTTGGTCAAGCATGGCAACGTTTAGGTTCGACTTTACCTAAATTAGGCTTTAAATCTACATCGGAATCGGCAGGCCGTGGCTATCGCGAGTTAAAATATAAACCATTGGATAAACAAGAGTGGCTACGTTTAGGTGTGAATCCGCCTAATCTAGAAAAAGGTGTTTACCAAATGCAAATCTCCGCAGTGGGTAAACAAAGTGCGGTCGTCATCACTGATGAAGATGGTAAGGCATTGCCAAATGAAGCGGCTCAATCCCTCTATTCCGCGCTAGGTGTGTTACTTGCGCAATAATATAATAAGTTGATAAATAAAAAGTGCGGTTTAATTTGACCGCACTTTTTTATTGGAAACAGATTTATTCGGCTTTCACGCCTAAGTTACCCATTTTTACGCCGAGGTTACCGAGTGAAACTGGGTCCAAATAATCCCCTAAGAATTTGAATAACTCGCTTAATTCTGTAAATGAGCGTTTGATTTTTACTTGATCTTCTACTTTACGCACAAATTCATAACGCACATTTTCGCCTTCAAAATAAGCCGTGAGCGTGAGATAAATGGTTTCAAAAAAGTGGCTTTGAGCCCCTTCTTCACCTGGATCGCTGATACGGACATTCCAAGTATTGTTAAATAAAACTTCTGTTTTGATTGACATATAGACTTCCTCTGTTTGTTATTTTTT
>JABZOY010000127.1:0-3733 GCA_015255025.1 Haemophilus sp. | reverse complement strand
ACTGAAGGTTAAATGGCAAATGGCATCACGCAGAGGACT
Organism: Haemophilus sp.; assembly: GCA_015255025.1. Lineage (GTDB taxonomy): Bacteria > Pseudomonadota > Gammaproteobacteria > Enterobacterales > Pasteurellaceae > Haemophilus_D. The sequence continues at coordinate 3,694 of JABZOY010000127.1, read as the reverse complement.
ATGTTCATCCGAAGTTGGAACAGTATAGCCTGTTGTTGTATGAATATAATCAGCTTGAGCAGGGCTATAATCTTGCGTTAAAAATTGTGCGATTTCCCCTAATACTGCCCCCGCTTCCACAGAAGCCAATTGAGCTTGGTCACCCAATAAAATCAAACGCGTTTCGGGCTTCAAGGCTTGTACAAGTTTCGCCATCATCGGCAAATCAATCATCGAGGTTTCATCCACCACTAACACATCAATTTGCAGTGGATTATGTGCATGATATTTCACGCTATCGGTAAAAGGTCGAACGCCTAGTAAGCGATGCAACGTTTCTGCTGTTTTAGGAATGGATGCACGTAACTCATCTGAAATCGGCATTTGCGCCAAAGCGTTTTCGATAGATTCCGTTAAACGAGCTGCGGCTTTTCCTGTTGGGGCGACCAATTTAATATGAAGCTTACCACCAAATAATTCTTGTAATACACATAACAAACGAGTAACTGTTGTGGTTTTCCCTGTTCCCGGTCCACCTGTAATCACAGAAAATGGACTTTTTACCGCCGTTGCGACTGCTACTTTTTGCCAATCAATTTGTGCTTGTTGTTGAGGGAAATAACGATCTAATAATGCCCGAATTTGTTGCGGTTCTACCGATAAAGTGCGGTCATTTTTCAATGCATTTTTAATATATTGCGCCACGCGGAATTCATCTTGCCAAGCACGATAGAAATAAATCGCCCCAAATTGAAATGCAAGAGGCGCAATCTGATTTTCAGGATTTTGTGTAAAGGCAATATGCCCCGCTAAGGCTGATTGCCATTTTGATACAGGAAGCGAACCAATCTTTTCATTGATTAGCGGCAAAAAATCCGTTTCAGTATGACGATAAGCCAAGCCGAATAAATTACGTTCTAAAAAGCGATCTAACACACAACAAGTATTGCCTTGCGTATAGCTCCAGTTACAAAGTGCGGCTAATAAAATTGCTAAATTTTGGACGGGCTCGGCATAGCCTTTATCTTTTTGTTTATCCGCAATTAATTGAGCAAAATAATAATCGCCTTGAGTAATCACACCTTGTTCTTGCAAGGATTTTAATAGGCTTAACATTAAAATAATTCCTCTAATTGTTGGATTAATTGCCAATCTGGTTTATCAAAAAAGATGCCCGATTGTGGCGAACCATTCATTCCTCGTAAAAATGCATAGACCACACCACCAAAATCTCGGTTGTAATCGTAGTGAGGTAAACGTGTTTTTAAATAACGGTGTAATGCCACCACATACAACAAATATTGCCAATCATAATGATGCTCTAACATGGCTTTTTTCAATGCAGCTTGATCGTAATCCTTTAATGTCTCACCTAAGAAATTCGATTTGTAATCAAGCAAATAATATTTATCTTGATGACAGAAAACTAAGTCCATTGTGCCTCGTACCATGCCTTGAATATCATCAAACTGTAACGGTTCTGATGGCAAATGATGTAAGGTTGCTAACGCTCGGTTAAAACCAGTCACATCAAAATGGCTTGAAATATTGAGATAAAACGCCAACTCTTTTAAGCATTGTTTTTCGTTAATTTGAGCAAGGGTAAGATCATTATTTGGCAAAATTGGTGTGCTGAGTATTTGTTCAAACCACTGTTGAACTGCTGAAAACTGCGCTTCCGCAAGATTCAAATCCTGACATAACTTTTCAATGTTTTCTTTCTCAGCCAGTTGAGCAAAAGGCACCTTTTCAAAATAACGATGCAATAAAGTACCGATTTGTGTTCCCCGAGGGAAATCTAGAACCATTTCATCGTTATCATGAGCAAGTGCGGTCAGATTTTCAGGGATATTTTCTATTGAAATCGACGCATCATAATCTTTCGCATCATCAAAAATGAGCGATTTTTTCACCGCACTTTCATTCAAATAAGCTTTGCGTTGATGTGTTTGTTCTATGCCACTAAAGCTCGTCACTCGCCAATCTTGTTCAATTTCACCTCGGAAAGTTTCCGCACTTAAATTTTCTTGAGAAATATTTAAGGTCAGTGGTTCACTGGCTTGTAATACACCGGTTGATTCAATCGCTATATCATTGGGTAAAAGCTGCTTAAATTTTTCCAATAACGGTTGGGTATCCCAATTATTTGGTAAACCGAGTTTTCGACCAATTTCACCTTGCGTTAAAACATACAATAAAGCATTCCATTTTTTATCAAAGGCTTTCGGTAACACAAAGGCCATTTGGTATTTTGCTCGAGTCAATGCTACATAAAGCAAACGCAATTCTTCCGCAAACACTTCTTCTGTTAAATCATCCAAGTGTTGATCTTGCATGTCCCACAAAGTTTTGTTTTGTTTCTTATCGTAATATAAATTAAACAGTTTCTTCTGCTTGCCTGATTTTGTTGGGTCTTTTGCTTCATTACCTAAAAATGGCAACCAAACCAAATCATATTCCAATCCTTTGGATTTATGGATAGTCACAATCTTCACTAACTGACGTTCGCTTTCTAAACGAATTTGTGCTTCTTGATGGCCATTATCTTGAATTTGCTTTTCAAACCAGCGCAATAATGCCGCTTCACTTTCATTTAATGCGGCTGCTTGCTGTAAAATTTCAGCTAAATGTAATAAATCCGTCAGTTTTCGTTCGCCATCAGGCCGAGATAAGAGCTTTTCTGTGATATTTTCAGCTAAAAGTAAATGGTGCAACATCGGCAATACGCCTTGACGTTGCCAAATTTGTTGATACTCTGCGAATTTTTCAGCCCAACGTTGCCACTGAATTTCATCCTGGTGAATTTGGTGAATTTCAGCTGCATTTAAGCCGAAAAGTGCGGTCGCAATGGCATTCAAAATTGGGCGTTCCGTCACACTCAAACAAGCTTGCAAAATCAAGGCTAGTTCTTTTGCGGTGTTACTCTCAAAGACATTTCCCCTATCTGAAAGGTAAACCGAAGCGATACCGAGTGCTTGCAATTCTTTCTTCACGAGATCCGCTTCGGTATAACCACGCACCAAAACGGCAATATTTTCTGCTCGCAATGTTTGATTTTCTGCTTTGCTTTCATTCGGAAAAACAACTGGATTTTCAGCTGCACTTTTTAACCATTGCTGAATCGATGTCGCGCAAGCTTTCGCATAATCTTGCTGGGTGGATTTGTCTTTATCGTTAATGTAAAAACGGAAGGCTGGCTCAGGCTGATTATTTAACTGAAAAACAAGATTCTTCTTGGCTGCACTGACATTTAAAAATTCAATATTTTTATAAATAAAGGGGGCATTTTTAAAATCAAATAATCGATTTACCCCTTCCACTAAAGGTTGGGATGAACGATAGTTTGTGCCTAAATTAAAACGCTCGCTCGCTTCGTCTGCTGCTTTTAAATAAGTGAAAATATCGGCACCACGGAAACGATAAATCGCCTGTTTTGGGTCCCCGATCATCATAAAGCCAACATTACTGGACGCGGTTTCATTGCGATAAATTTTCGAGAAAATTTGATACTGCAACGCATCCGTATCTTGGAATTCGTCAATCATGGCAAAAGGATATTGAAAACGAATTAATTCCGCTAACTGTTCTCCTCCCTCACCATGTAATGCTTCTTTCAATAAACGTAATAAATCATCAAAGGATTTTTCAGGATGATTCACTTTATATTCAAGGAGTTTCTTTTGAATACCTTGACGATAGTGATAGAGAATGATTT
>JABZOY010000126.1:0-3761 GCA_015255025.1 Haemophilus sp. | reverse complement strand
CTTCAAGGCGCCAATAAAGGTGCAACAGGTCGTCCAGTATCTTTATTAACGCAATTCTTAATTAACCAAACTAAATAATTAATACATAGGGCTAACATTACGTTAGCCCTAAATTTTTCTAAAAATCTGACCGCACTTTATTCCAATTCGAACTCCATCAGTAATGGATTATGATCTGACGAAGTAACCACTTCTGATGTCGCACTTACCACTTTTACGCCTCGCGTAAAAATATAATCCAGTGGATACCCTAAAAATCTAACCCGCTCATCTTGAGTGAGCGCCACAGAATCTAAGCCATATTTTTGTATCAAATTATTGACTAAATTCAGACGACGTTCATTCCACGCATTAAAATCACCAGACATGATGATCGGACCTTGATGATTTTCAACAAAGGAAAAGAGCTGCTCTAACTGGGTTTGATAAGTGGAAATACCCCATTCAAAATTAATTAAATGCGCATTAATAAGTAGCAAACTATCGCCTTTTTCTAATGGAAAATTCATCACACTTGCCACTTTAGGTATTTGTATTAATGGTTCAGCTACGCCACCACCGCAATACCATTCTGGTTGCGTGTTGGTGAATGTTTTTACACCTGATAAGAGATCTTTAAAAGAAAAAGAGGACACAAAAAGTGCGGTCGAAAATGTACTTAAATTTTGATGCTGCGTCGCCTCTTGTAATAACACAAAATCCGCTTGTTTAGAAAGTCGCGCTAAATCTTCTTGCCAGCCTTTATCTTGTCCCTTATGCACATTCCAAGTTATCAAATGAAAACGAGAAGCGGCTAATTTAGGCACTAAATCATTAGCCTTGTCACATTTCATATTTAACTTGTTTTTAAAAGGAATATAACTCTCTTTTTGTGACGTATTTAGTTGAATAAATGTACCGTCAAAAATCGTTAAATTCGTAAGAAAATATCCAACACCTAAAATCACTAACACTAAGCCAATAGCTAAAAATCTATAGATTCGCTTCATTATTATCCCCTCTCTATGCTCGAATAATAACACCTCATCAAAGCAATGCAACTTTCACTTTAATACGCATCAATACCTACCTACAACACGGTAACTTTAACTTTTAGCTTTGATTTAAATCATACTTTGCTAAAAAATCCGTTGCATTTTTCTTTCATTATCTTAGTATTTTACTCAACTTTTTAACTCTACCTAATCAATAAGGAGATTCATTATGTCTTTTGGAGATAAAAAATTAAGTGAAATCGCTGTCAGCGTACCCGGTTCAACTTCCCTACTTCGTAAATACGATTTGGATTTCTGCTGTGGTGGTTCCGATACACTTGCAAACGCAGCGGCAGAAAAAGGATTAAATTTAGCAGAAATTGAAAACCGTTTAACCGAGCTTCAAAACAGCAAAGCAGAAAACCCTGAAGAATATTGGGTTAATGCAACTTATCCTGAAATTATCGATCATATTTTAGTTCGCTACCATCAACGTCACCGTGAACAGCTTCAAGAATTAATCGTCTTAGCGGATCGTGTAGAAAGTGTTCATGGCGATCGTGAAGACTGTCCAATGGGTGTGGCAGCTGAATTACGAAATGTCTATGAAGATTTGAGCAACCATATGATGAAAGAAGAGCATGTGCTTTTCCCAATGATCAAAGCCGGTAATTATATGATGGCGCAAATGCCGATTCGTATGATGGAAATGGAACACTCCGAACATGGTGAACATTTGGAAGTATTGAAATCATTAACAAACAATATGACACCTCCAGCAGATGCTTGCAATACATGGCGTGCGCTTTATAGTGGCATCCAAGAGTTTGCTGATGATTTAATGATGCATATTCATCGTGAAAATAATATTTTATTCCCACGTGTGATTGCTGAAAATCACTAAGCAAAAATCATATAAAGAAAAAGGGCGAAATGATTCGCCCTTTAAAATTAGCCTAAAACTGACCGCTCTTTATTTCTCTTCACTGCCTTTATATAAACGATTTTTATACAAATAGCTGCCAAGTAAAGCATGTGCCAAGGCTTCTTTTTTCATTTCTTCCGGCACCTCTTTTTCAGTCAATGTATCTTTTTCTTTATCATACACATAGCCTTTTGCTTTACTATTTGGTGTTTGGATAACGACATCATGATTACCTTTCATTAATGCTTGGGCTTGATCGAATTGCATAAAGGCGCGATCCGGATTAACGTTTTGCGTTAAATCAAAACCAATCATCGGATAATTACCACTTACACCCGCAATAGAAAGTAAGGTCGTTGGCATATCAATTTGACTCACTAAACGACTGTCTCGGCGTGGCTCTACATTATCCCCTAAAATTAACGCTGGAATATGAAAATGCTTAATTGGTACTAAGCTTGCACCCGCTGCACGGGAATCATGGTCTGCAATCACCAAGAACACGGTATCTTTCCAATAATTAGATTGTTTCGCTAATTTGAAGAAATAACCAATGGCATAATCCGCATATTTTGCGCTGTTATTACGGGTTGCTTTTGGTTGTTCGTAAAGCTCAATTTTGCCATCAGGAAATTCAAAAGGATCGTGATTGCTAGAACTAAACACTAAGCTAAAGAATGGTTTTCCTTCATTCTGTAATTGGGTAAAGGTTTCATTCGCTTTATCAAATAAATCCTCATCACTCACGCCCCAAGTCGCGGTAAATTTCGGATTTTGATAATCCTTTTGATCGATAATAGTTTGGAAACCATTGCCATAGAAGAAGCTTGCCATATTATCAAAGTGTTTTTCACCGCCATAAATAAAAGACGTGTTATAACCTTGTTTAGCAAGTAAATCAGCAATGGTAAAGAAACCACTTTGACTGTTATTTAATTTCACCACTGCACGTGCTGGAGTGGGTGTGAAACCTGCTGTAGTAGCCTCAATACCACGTACAGAACGCGTACCGGTCGCATAGAGATTTTCAAATAACCAGCCTTCTTTGGCTAATTTATCAAATTCAGGCGAAAGTGGTTTTCCGCCTAATGTACCGACAAATTGCGCGCCAAAACTTTCTTCCAAAATAATGACGATATTTTTCGGTTTACCTTGGTAAGTGGCTTGGTTTTTCGTTAAGGTTGGAATCTTCTCTGAAATATAATCACTTTCAGGACGGCCACGGCTTGCTTTAACAATACGCAACATTTCATCGGTATCCATTTTGCCATAGGCTTCAGAAGAAGCTCCTTCGTCCTTAAATTGTTGGGCGGCATAAAGAACCGAATAGCCTGAATTTAACACAAGCGAATTGACTAAACCATCGGAAGAGAAAGCCACCATCGCAGGATTCACACCACGGTGTTGAAAACTAGAACGTGCACCTAAAAAAGCAACTGCAATCACAAGCAATGCTACAACTGGACGCAATTTCCAGCTCATTGAACGTAAGTTTTTCACCGCATAACCAGAGAGCTTCCAATAACAGAAGAAAGCTGTAACGGTAAAAATAAGGCTAAAAATGACCGCAGTTAAATGACCTTCCATCAACATTGAAAAGACTTCTTTCGGATAAATTAGATATTCGATAAATAGACGGTTTGGACGGAAATCATAGGTTTCGATAAATGCCGGTGTAGCCAATTCCATAAATAGAATAAACACACTACCTAGAGTGAGCCAGATACGTAAAATCATTTTCCAAATACGGCTATTATGAAATAACACCGTAAATAATGCTGGCACACCAAATAAATAACACAAAGCCACGATGTCCATACGCAAGCCTTGTAAGAATAATTGTCCCCAGCCCGCTACCGCAG
>JABZOY010000125.1:0-3767 GCA_015255025.1 Haemophilus sp. | reverse complement strand
CTGCTTCTCGAATGCTCATTTTTCCTTTTAGAATAGGTTGAAGAACCTGTAATTTAAATTCGATTGTGTAGTGTTTACCCATAAAAAAATCTGCACCTCAATTGTTGGTTTGTTGAGTCCAACTTTTGGGGTGCAGATCAAAATCTCTGATGTTTTTGACCGCACTTTTTATTGTGATTTGTTATTAGGCTGCTGCGCGATTGCCTAATGTACCATCATCTTCCATTTCTTTAGCCACACCGACGACCTCAGCAATTTTGTCCCCTTCTTTGAAGAAAACAAAACCACCATGTTCCATTTTGACCCAAGGTTCATCCTTGGTGAGTGGAAAAGTCGTAATGATCGTGACTTTGTCGCCATCTTTCGCATAATCATTAAAATCGATGACCCCATCATCGTCAATTCGATGTGCTTTTCCAAAAGGGGCTTTACGTGTTAAGTAATGCAAATTGGTTGAGCAGTGGGCAATCATCCATTCTCCGTTTGAAAGAATGAAGTTAAAGGTGCCTTTTTGTGAGAGCTCTTTAGTAATGTCTTGAATAGCTTTAAAAATTTCCATTTCAGACGGTTTACGACGGAAGCGATTTTTCAAATATTCCGCCATATAACAAAATGCCGTTTCTGAATCAGTTGAGCCAATAGGCTGGCAGAAACTTTCAGACATATCCGGTAAGTTTTTTAAATTACCGTTGTGAGCAAAGACCCAGTTTTGTCCCCAAATTTCACGAATAAAGGGATGGGTGTTTTCAATGGTTACACCGCCTTGTGTTGCCTTGCGAATGTGGGCAATCACATTGAGTGATTTAATGTTGTATTGTTTGACACAATCCGCAATCGGGGATTGAGATGCAGCGTGGTTATCGCGAAAAATACGCACACCACGACCTTCAAAAAAAGCGATACCGAAGCCATCGGAATGGCAATCAGTAAGACCAGCACGACGACGGAAACCTTCAAAAGAAAAGACAATATCCGTCGGCGTATTGCAGTTCATTCCGAGTAATTGGCACATAAATTCCTACAACTTATTTTTATATTTTTATAACCTTATAATGTGTGCTGATTTAACACCATAATGCGTTGAAATTCAAGATGGATCACAAAGGATTTTTAGAAGAAAATGTTACATAAAATAACTTGAGAATCTTTCTGATCTGAAGGCTATGGATGAGCACTTTATCAAGCAATAAAAAAGGCGTGTTGAACACGCCTTTTGTCATTTTTTAAAAGATTATGCTTTAATTTCTGTGCGGCTCTTTAAGAAAAAGAGAGCGACTGTTGAGATCAACATAACAAAGCCAATACCAACATATAAACTCTGTTTATCCCAACCCATATCTAATAATTGACCGGCAATCGTTGGAGCAAGAATCGCACCAATACGACCAATACCAATTGACCAGCCCACACCGGTGCTACGAATATCGGCATCATAAGTAAGTGGGTTTAAGGTATAAAGACCGCTGATACAGCCATTCATGAGTGCACCAACTAAAATACCGAATACCATTGCAATCCATAAAACAGATGAGGATAAGATAAAGGTGATGATCGCTGCGGAAGATAAGACGGTGAATAAAATTAACACGCCACGAGCTGTCCAACGGCTAGCCAGTAAGCCATAGATTAAGGCGCCGCAGGTGCCACCTAATGAAATCATCATCCCTACACTCACACTTTGCTCTGTCGTCATGCCCGCTTCTTTTAATAAGGCTGGTGTCCATGAGCTAATAAAATAGAAGCTGAACATGATCGCAAAGAAAGCCGTCCAAATTAACAGGGTAGAATGTAAGTATTTCTCGCTGAATAATTGGCTAATAGGCAATTTAGTTTTAACTTTTTCCGCTTTTTCTGGAAGTTTCCAATCACCGGCTAAACCAATTTTTTTTGCAATTAAATTTAACCGCACTTCTGCATTTTTAGGTTGTTTAGATGTGAGGAAATCAATGGATTCCGGTAACCAAATAAATAAAACCACTAAAAGTAAACCGGTCAAGATAGCACCCGCTAAAAACACGGAACGCCAGCCATATTCACCTTGCAGCATCACAGCGAACATTCCACCTAATACCGCACCGATACCAAAACCAGCAGCATAGACACTGATTGCAAAGCTACGCCATTTGCGAGAAGAGTATTCGCTGGTGATCACGTTTGTACCCACTAAAATACCGCCAACACCAAGACCGGTGATAACGCGCCAGAAACCGAGCCACTGATATTGTGAAATAAACGCAGAGCCTAACATACCGATAGCAGAGAGTGATACTGCCATTAATAACAATGGGCGACGACCAATTTTATCTGCAAGTGGTGCAAGGAAAAGTGAGCCTGCGGTCATACCAAATAAGCCGGCACTTAATAAATAACCTAACTCAATCCCCGTGAGACCAAATTCGCCACGAATGGCTGTTGCGGTGAAGGCCAGGGCTAATACATCGAAGCCGTCAAGTAAATTCATGATGGCAGCCATCACCACAATCATCCATTGATAAGCCCCCATTGGGCTTTGTTCTATTTTGGCTCTAAGAGAAAGGGTTTCAGTCATTTTATTTCCTTAAGTTAAGCAAACTGGCGGGAGCTTGCGAGAGATTGAAGTTTACGCAAAATCATGCTGAGTACCACGCCATAAGCGGGAACAAACAAGACGATGCCGACAAATAATTTAAATAAGTAATCGACGAATCCAAGGCTAAACCAATGTTCTGCCATAAATGGATCACTACTTTTATAAAACGCGACACAAAAGAACATAAAGGTATCCGCAAGGGAACCAAATGTCATGGAGCTGCTCGGGGCAATCCACCATGTTTTTAATTGGCGTAAGCGGTTGAATACTAACACATCTAATAATTGTCCGAAAACATAAGCACAGAAGCTGGCGAACGCAATACGGAAAACAAACATATTGAATTCACTTAATGCACCTAAGCCTTGATATTGTCCATTAGAAAAAACAACAGAAACAATGTAACTCACGATAAGCGCGGGGAGCATCACGATAAAGATGATCCAACGTGCTTCTTTTGCACCAAATACACGTACCGTTAAATCAGTGGCTAAGAAAATGAATGGGAAAGTGAGTGTGCCCCATGTGCTGTGGAAGGAAAAATCATCAGCAAAACCAAGTGCGGTCAATTTTAAATTGATTTCAAATGGAATTTGAACGAAATAGTTACTGGCTGTAATGATGAAGATGTGAAATAAGCTTAATAAAATTAAAGCAAAACGTTTTTGTTGATCATTGAAGATCGGGGTATTAATTTTCATTTTAAGACCTTTTTAGTTGGTTAATCGGGGGTAGGGAACCCGACAATAGAAATAAACTCGCCAAATTAGCAAGCCGTGAATGATACTAGAATCTGTTGGGATTGCAAGAAAGTGCGGTCAAAATTTAGGTATTTTGTTCATTTAATTTGAATAATAATGATAAGAATTGTTGTTTACACTCAAATTATATTGTACTAGAATTCTCGGGTATTATTTATTTCACATATGCCAGGAGAGCATTCAATGTATAAAGGCAATCATTTAAAAACAACATCATTCTTCGCATTAAGCACATTAACCATCGCGCTTTTTTCAAGCTATTCTTATGGCGAAGAGAAACTAGAGGAAATTAAAGTTACAGCAGAAAATCAGGTAAAACAATCACTTGGTTCTTCTCTTGTGACAGCAAAAGATTTAGAAAAACGCCCAGCGACAAATGATGTTTCTGAAGTATTACGTACCATGCCAGGTGTGAATTTGACGGGTAACTCATCTAC
>JABZOY010000124.1:0-3856 GCA_015255025.1 Haemophilus sp. | reverse complement strand
CTACCAGCATACACGCCATGCCCTGCCGCTCGATTTTTTCCACCAGCATGGCGACCAAAATATCGCGCAAATCGCGGTCCAAACCGACGAACGGCTCGTCCAGCAAGGCAAGGTCGCAGCCGCACAGCAGCAGGCGCAAAAATGCTACCCGTTTCGCCATGCCGCCGGACAATTCGGTCGGATATTTGTTCAAATCGCCCGCAGTCAGCCCGACTTTCGCCGCCAGCGCGATGATTTCGCCTTCATCGGGCTTGTCCATAAAAATAGCGATATTCTGCATCGCAGTCAAGTTTTCCGGCAGGCGGTTTTCCTGAAACAGAAAACCCGTTTTGCGGAAAGTATTGCGTATCGTGCCCGATTTCGGCGTTTCCAAGCATTCAAATCCATCCGTTTGGGCGCAACAACAGGCCGCGCAATTTTAGTGGAAGGAATTAATTAAAATTATTTCTTAGAAAAAGGCCGTCTGAAATTTCAGACGGCTTTTTTATAACAAAGTGCGGTCAAATTTTTAGGTGTTTTTTGTAAATTATTCTAAGAACTCAACCGCTTGTTTTTAAAACTTCACTGTTTCACCATCTTCTGGAATTGCTACATTTTCAAGCTTGTTTGCTTGGACAAATTGGCGTAAATCCTTACGGTAAACAGACATATGGTTTACTGCATCCATGTGCACTGTGATGAGTTTTGTATTTGGTAGCATTTGGCGAGCATGGGCAACATCTTGTAACCCCATAATAATACCGTCATTCGGAAAAGCTAAAGTACGTGCATCACCGGTGTTCATAATCATTACATCAGGTTTATAACGATTAATGGCTTTGTTTACTTCGGCAGTCCAAACTGTGTCACCAACCAAGTACACCGTTGGATGACCTTTCGCTTGGAATGTTACTCCCATCGCCTCATCTAAAATCTCAGCTAATTGTGGTACAGCGTACATTTCCGTTGTGCCGTGAGAACCGCCGGTTTTATTTAAAATAATACCTTCGAACTCCACCGGTTTTTCTAGCGATAAACTGGTTATGTTAGTAAAACCTTGCGCTTTGAGTAAGTCGCCATCCCGTTCATGTTGCACAAAAATTTTGATGGATTTAGGTAAATTTTTTTGTGCAACCTCATCCCAATGATCTTCATGTGTATGAGTCAAAATAATGGCATCAACATCTTTGAAAGTATCTTCTGCTTTCATCGGTAATTCCACAAGTGGATTACGCAAATGGCTATTTAATGTCCCTTCAAAGCCTGCATAACGTCCTTTTTCAGCAAGCATCGGGTCAATTAAAAAAGTTTTCCCTGCATAGTTTAGGCGACCAGTAGCATTGCGGATATGTTGGTAGCTATCAGTGTTTTTAGAGGCAAGATCTACAACGAAAGTATTTGCACTAATAGCCAATGCTGTAGTGCTAATTAAGGTTTTTAAGTTCATTGTTTTTCCTTTTCTAATACGTTATTGAATGAATAAACATATTATAGTGAGAACAAAATTGCGCAAAAATAGACGAAAAATCAATAAACGTAATAATCAGGTCATTTTTGTGCTATGCTCATATCAAAGTAGGAGAAATAAAATGAATAAACCCACAGTTGCTTTGATTGTGTATGAACAAATGATGCCCATTCATTTTGCGATGGCATATTCCGTTTTTTCTATGTCGGATTTAAACGGCAAGCCGTTATTTGAGTGTAAAATCGTTAGCGATTCGGACAACCTGACAAACTCGCTATTTCACATACATTTAGATGGAGGTTTAGAATGGTTGGAGAATGCTGATATTGTTGTGATGACTGGATGGCATGATACTCAAGTGATGCCGAGTGAGGCTTTATTAACAGCATTACGGCAAGCGTATCAACGTGGCGCGACAGTAGTGGGTTTATGTTATGGCGCCTATGTGTTGGCGTGCAGTGGCCTACTTAACGGCAAAAAAGCAACCACACATTGGCTGGGATATAGTGATTTTACTAATCGTTTTCCGCAGGTGAAATGGGATTTAAATCCCATTTATTTGGAACAAGATCGACTGATTACCTCAGCAGGAACGGCAGCTTCCATGGATTGTTGCCTTTCTATTGTCCGTAAATTATATGGTGTAAAAATTGCCAATCATATTGCCCGAATACTGGTTATCCCCCCTCATCGTGAAGGCGGACAAGCACAATTTATCGAACGTCCTATTTCTCGTTCCACACCTAATCATAATATCAATGCGTTGCTTGCTTATTTAAATGAAAATCTGACCGCGCTTCATTCGACTGATAGCCTTGCAGAACGTTTGTCAATGAGCCGTAGCACTTTCATCCGACATTTTCGTAAAGCAACCGGAATGTCATTAAATCAATGGTTAATTGAAGCAAGACTACAACGAGCAAGAGAGCTTTTGGAAAGCACAGATTTATCTATTACTGATATTGCAGAACAAAGTGGATTTCATAGCGATACTGCCTTGCGTCAGCACTTCTTGAAAAAACATAAGATTTCACCTAATCGCTGGCGTAAGCAGTTTCAAATTGAGGATGTTTAGATCTTTTTATTTTAAAGTGCGGTCAGATTTTTAGGTGTTTTTGCAAATTCAGTTCAAAATTAGACCGCTTGTGTGCTCTAAACTCAGTCTATTCCTCTTCCCTCTCCCCGTTAGGAAATTTGATTAGATAAAAATAAAAAAGGTGGGCCAAAATGCTCACCTTCTAAACTCATATTTTGTAATTATCCGAATACTTTTTCCAAATGTGCTTGGTAGTCTGCTAAGTATTGTTCTACTTGTGGATTTTTAATCACATCGTTACATAAGAATGTCGGCAGACGGGTCAAACCGATGAACTCGTTGAGTTTGTGGAAAGGCATGTACACAGCATCTACGCCTTTGCCTTCGAAGAAATCGCCTTCACGGGTGAATGCTTCAATCGGCGCATTCCAAGTAAGCGAGAGCATGTGTTTTTTACCTTGTAACAAGCCGCCTGTGCCGTAGCCTTCAGTTGGATTGACACGATGGCGACCATCACTGTGGTAAAGCTTGCCGTGTCCGACGGTTAATACTTCGTCTATGTATTTTTTTACTGTCCAAGGTTCATGCATCCACCAGCCTGGCATTTGCCAAATCACGGCATCCATCCACAAGAATTTTTCGATTTCTGCCTCAACATCATAGCCGGCATCAATCACGGTTTCTTTTACATTGTGTCCAAGTGCGGTCAAAACTTCTTTCGCTTTTTTGTGAAGTGTGTGATTTAACTCACCATGTGAATGGCCAAACTCTTTTCCACCGTCTAATAATAAAATATTCATTTTTTCTCCTTTAGCTGATAATTTACCGATTACTAAGCACTTTACTAATGCAACAATTTAACCAATCAATAAGCGCCAACTATTAAACTTACTACTCAAGTTCGAGAGTTTGATAGAAGTTAAAAGCGCAATAAAAAAGCCTTGAAGTCATTATTTTCAAGGCTTTAAAGTCTTTCATAGGACTTGATAGGTTTATTTTGTGGTGGAGCTGGCGGGAGTTGAACCCGCGTCCGAAATTACTCTACCTTCAGTACTACACGTTTAGTCTCGTCTTTAATTTCACTTAAGCATGCGGACAGACACGCTAAACTTAAGCTAGTTTGATTCAATTTAGTGCTTCGATCCTCAAACAGCGGCTTCCACACGATCTCGTTTTGGTTTGACTCCGCTTTATCCCCGTCTTACGAGCGGAAGCTGGGGAGCGAAGGCTATGAGCAGGTTATTAAGCTGCTAAAGCGTATTGTTCGTCGTTTGCGACTATTTTTTTGCGGTTTATTTACGAGGCCTACCGCACCTCGACGTGCACCTTGGGCTTCGCTAATCCCGTCGAATCCAGAATCAGCCCCAAAATTG
>JABZOY010000123.1:0-3914 GCA_015255025.1 Haemophilus sp. | reverse complement strand
GTGATTGCATTTCTTCTTCTGCCTTCCCACGCTTTAGATTATGGCTTGTTTGAAAGCACAAGCGATGAATACCTAGGTGCAATGGGTTGGTCTTCGTTAAATATTACGGCATTATGGTTTTTACCGGTTATTTTATACGGATTGATGCCACTTCTTAAATTACCGAAAGATACGCAAGCGAAAGCTGAGCTGTATCTTATTGCAGCAGCGACATTATTTATCTTTGTCAGTGCGACAATTTATAAAGTCAGCATGGGTTATTCTGTGATTGTGTTAATCGCGAGTTTAACTGCATTGGCGACGTTTTCCTTCGCCAAATTAAAAGTAATGCAAGGGGATAAATTTATTATCGCCTCTTTACTTTGCATTATCTTATTAATTTTCTTCTTCATCGTTTACCCGACATTGGCCATCTTTGTTTCAATGTTCTATGACGGTGATACCTTTGCACCACAACAAGTGATGCGAATTTTGACTCAAAGCTATATTGTACGTGTTATTAGTAACTCGCTATTCTTGTCTGGCTTTGTAGGAATCGTATCCACGATTTTCGGTTTGGCATTTGCGCTTTATACCACCCGTATTGCACGTAGAACGGCATTTATTGGTAAAATTTTCTCTATTTTACCAATCGTCACACCGCCATTCGTTGTGGGTTTAGGGGTAACATTAATGCTTGGCCGTTCTGGTTATGTGACAGAGTTCTTATCCACAACATTTGGATTTGAGAACCATAACTGGTTATACGGTTTCAACGGGATTGCCATTGCACAGATTCTTGCTTTTGCACCGATTTCATTCATGATTTTAGATGGCGCACTAAAATCTGTTCATCCGTCAATTGAAGAAGCGTCTTACACCTTGCGTGCAAATCGTTACCAAACGTTCTTCAATATCATTTTCCCATTACTACGTCCAGCATTGGCAAACTCATTCTTAATCGTGTTTATCCAATCCTTAGCGGACTTTAGTAACCCGTTAGTATTGGGCGGTAGCTTTGACGTCATCGCGACACAAATCTACTTCTATATCGCAGGCTCACAATTAGATTATGCGTCAGCAAGTACGTTAGGTTCGATGCTTTTAATCTTCTCATTAGCCGTATTTATCATCCAATATATTTGGATTGGTAACCGCTCTTATGTGACCGTCTCAGGCAAATCCTATCGTGGTGACGTACAAGATCTACCAACCGGCTTAAAATATACCATCATCGGTATGCTTGGTTTCTGGGTACTCTTTAACTTAGCGTTATACGGCAGTATTTTCTACGGTAGTTTCACTGTGAACTGGGGCGTGGATTACACCTTAACCTTGAAAAACTATGCGATGTTATTCGGACAAGGCTTAAGTGATGGGGCATGGCCATCATTGATTAATACTTTAATCTACGCAGGAATTGCCGCACCATTGACCGCACTTTTCGGTTTATTAATTGCGTATATTGTGGTGCGTAAAGATTTCCAAGGTAAAAAATCTCTTGAGTTCTTAACCATGCTTTGCTTCGCCGTACCAGGAACTGTTGCAGGGGTATCTTACATTTTAGCCTTTAACAATGCGCCACTTTACATTACAGGTACTAGCATTATCGTGATCATCTCAATGGTGATGCGTGATTTACCAATCGGTATGCGAGCAGCTATTGCTGGTCTTGGTCAATTAGATAAATCACTTGATGAAGCGTCTCTTTCTTTAAAAGGTAGCTCATGGAAAACCTTGTGGTTTATCGTTTTACCATTGTTAAAACCAGCTTTACTTTCAGCCTTGGTAACCAGCTTCGTTCGTGCGATGACTACCGTGAGTGCGATTATCTTCTTAGTCACCGCTGATACACGTGTGGCAACAGCCTATATTTTAAACCGTGTAGAAGATGGTGAATATGGTGTTGCGATTGCATACGGTTCGATTTTAATCATCGTGATGATGGCCATTATTTTATTCTTTGACTGGATTGTGGGTGATACCCGAATTTCCCGTTCTAAAGCGAAAAAAATGAATTAACTCGTTAAGTTGTAGGTAAATGTTATGAGTAATAATGATTTCTTAGTATTAAAAAATATCACTAAATCTTTTGGTAAATCCACAGTCATTGATAATTTAGATTTAACCATTAAACGTGGCACCATGGTGACCTTATTAGGGCCATCTGGTTGTGGTAAAACCACGGTGTTACGTTTAGTGGCAGGCTTAGAAAACCCAACTTCAGGTCAGATTTTTATCGATGGTGAAGATGTAACCAAATCATCTATTCAAAATCGTGATATTTGTATCGTATTCCAATCTTATGCATTGTTCCCGCATATGAGTATCGGTGATAACGTAGGCTATGGTTTGCGTATGCAAGGCGTGGGCAAAGAAGAACGCGCTAAACGTGTAAAAGAAGCCTTAGAGTTGGTTGACTTAGCGGGTTTTGAAGATCGTTTTGTGGATCAAATTTCAGGTGGTCAACAACAACGTGTGGCATTAGCACGTGCGTTAGTATTAAAACCAAAAGTATTACTTTTTGATGAACCATTAAGTAACTTGGATGCAAACTTACGTCGTTCTATGCGTGAAAAAATCCGTGAATTACAACAAAGTTTAGGTATTACCTCACTTTATGTGACTCATGACCAAACTGAAGCATTTGCGGTATCCGATGAAGTTATCGTCATGAATAAAGGTAAAATCATGCAAAAAGCGCCAGCAAAAGAGCTTTATTTGCGTCCAAATTCTTTATTCCTTGCAAACTTCATGGGCGAATCAAGCATCTTTGAAGGTAAATTAGAAAATGGCACCATTGACGTGAATGGCTACAAATTACCATTAAGTAATGCGGCGCAATTTAATTTACCGGATGGTGAATGCTTAGTGGGCGTTCGTCCTGAAGCGATTTACTTAAAAGCAGAAGGCGAGGCAGCACAACAGTGTGAAATCAAGAGTGCAGTCTATATGGGTAACCACTGGGAAGTGGTGGCAATTTGGGCTGGCAAAGAATTACTCATTAACACCAAACCAGAAGACTTCAATGCCGAGCTTAAACAAGCTTATGTGAATTTCTCTGAACAAGGTATTTTCTTGCTGAAGAAAGAGAAATAATATCAATTTAAGGGCGTATGGAAGCATACGCCTTTTCTTTTAAAATCCTTTCAAAATTGACCGCACTTTTCCGCTCATTTTACTTTATCTAACAGAGCTGTATAATGTCTCGCTTTTGAATATAAACGATAGAAGGGGGAAAGCTCATGATTAAAACCGATACCTTACCGCAATTTTTGCGTAACAAAGTGGCGGAAAACGATGCCTTTGGTCTCGTAGAGGGCTTGTGCCAATTATTACGTAGCAGCCCCACAGAAAAAATTTCTCCGACCTTGCATTTATTTAAGTTTATCTTAAAGAACGATAAAGAATTAGGTTATTCTGTTTCGAAATTATTATGTGATTGGTTATGTGGTTTACGCCTTTATCCGTTGTTTATTAGTAGTGGCATTCTTACGCGTGGCGGTTTTGGGCAAGAAATGAAAACGCGTATTTATGAGCGTTTTAATCCTTCTTTTAAAGATATTAATGATTTACGTGATATTTTCTATTTATTGTTTAGCGATAAAAATGATGCCCGCTGGATAGATGCCGTCCCATTAAAAACGTGGCGAGGCGTATTTGGCGTTTTAACCCGTTATACAGAACAAAAAGATCGTGAACGGTTAAAAAATCATATTGAAAGTGAAGGGCTATTTGCCATTGAAATGCTTTCAATTTGGATTGCAGCTGAAGATATGGATCCTGAGCTGATGCGAATGGAGCCCTCTCTGTTGAATGCGGATTCACCTTTTGTGGCATTGCATCATGAAGTGGTTGATTGGGTAGAGGCGCGTCGCCAATCAACGGCTTTTGATGATAGCCATTTACAGGTAATGTTTGATCAATGTAAGGCA
>JABZOY010000122.1:0-3951 GCA_015255025.1 Haemophilus sp. | reverse complement strand
TTATTCTTCCGTCCAATTGGTTTTGAATATCGTGCGAAAATTGATAATCCAACATGGCGTGCGATGTGGGATTGGGGTTTGTTTGCGGGTGGTTTTGTACCTGCATTAGTATTCGGTGTGGCATTTGGTAATTTATTACAAGGTGTGCCATTCGAATTAAATGAGCTTTCACAAGCAACTTACACAGGTTCTTTCTTTGCATTATTAAACCCATTCGCATTACTTTGCGGTGTGTTAAGCCTTGCAATGTTAGTGACTCACGGTGCAAACTGGTTACAAATGAAAACCACTGCTGCGTTGCGTGATCGCGCAAGAGCAATTACACAAATTGGTGCATTAGTGACATTAATTACTTTTGTACTTGCAGGTGTGTGGCTTTCTTTCAAAGACGGTTATATGGTGACTAGCACGATTGATCACTTTGCAGCATCAGCGCCAGCTTCAGGTAAACAAGTGGCAGTTGAGGCAGGTGCATGGTTCAAAAACTTCAATGAAAATCCAGCTTTATGGGCATTCCCCGTATTAGCTGTGGTTGGTGCATTATTAAATGTAGTTGCATCTAAAGCAAATCGTTGTGGTTTTGCGTTCTTCTTCTCTGTATTAACCATGGCTGGTGTGATTATTACTGCGGCAGTATCAATGTTCCCATTTGTAATGCCTTCAAGTACTCACCCTGAACAAAGCTTGTTAATGTGGGATGCAACGTCAAGTGAATTAACATTAACTCTAATGTTCTACTTGGCATTAGTATTTGTTACCATCTCATTGCTTTACACCATTTGGTCATACTACAAAATGTTTGGCCGCTTGGATGAAAGCTTTGTTGAAGACAACAAAAACTCATTATACTAAGGAGAAACAATATGTTATATGTAATTTGGGTAGTGGGTGTGTTGGCTGCAGTTATGGTGAGTGCTAAATTAACCATTGGCAAAGAAAAGTCAGGTAAATTTGACGAGTAATGATGATTAATTCACTCTATCAATTAAGTAATAAGGGTTCCTTGCGAACCCTTTCGTTTATTTTAGCGTTATTTTTAACCGCGGCTTTCTTTTTAAATTTAAATCAATTTTCGACCGCACTTCGTACTGCACATCCAGCTTGGATTCTTGCGATTTTTTGGGGATTGATTAATTTGTGGATCCACGGTATCGGATTCGACATTCGCCGAGCAATATGGCAGCTCGTTTTCTTGCCATTTATTGGTTATTTCACCACAATAATTGCTATTGTTCAGCATTGGTTTTTATAAGAACGATAGACAAATATTATTATTTGGATCTTGCACATCTTATGAACAGGTTCTAAAATAAGCGGCTTGTTATGGCTGATAATTTGAGCATTATTTTGAATAACCAATGTTTTACCTTTCCGGTTCGTGTTTATTATGAGGACACGGATGCTGGCGGAGTAGTGTATCACGCACGTTACTTACATTTCTTTGAGCGTGCGCGAACTGAATATTTAAGAACGCTTAATTTTTCCCAACAATCATTATTGCAGGAACAACAATTAGCTTTTGTGGTCAAAACCATGTCTATTGACTATTGTATTCCGGCAAAATTGGATGATTATCTTATTGTCGAAACGGAAATAACGGCAGTGAAAGGAGCAACAATTCTCTTTGAACAGCGGTTAGTTCGTGAGGCAGTGGTGTTATCAAAGGCTACTGTTAAGGTAGCCTGTGTTGATCTAGGCAAAATGAAACCTGTCGCAATTCCTGAAGAATTAAAAGCGGCATTTTTAAAGTAAATAACTTTTCGGAGTATGCAATGACTGCAGAATTGAACTTTTTAGATCTTTTTCTAAAAGCGAGTATCGTTGTTCAACTTGTAATTGTGATCTTAATTTCGTTCTCAATTATTTCTTGGGCAATCATCATTCAACGTAGCCGTATTTTGACGAGCGCGTTAAAAGAAGCGAATACTTTTGAAGATCGTTTCTGGTCTGGTGAAGATTTAAATAAACTTTATGATGGTTTATCTAATCGTCGTGAAGTATTAACTGGTAGCGAACAAATTTTCTTTGTTGGTTTTAAAGAATTCTCTCGCTTAAAACAAGTGAACGCAGATGCCCCAGAAGCAATCATTAAAGGTACCACCCGTGCGATGAACCTTGCGATGAATCGTGAAGTAGAAGCGCTTGAAAGTCGTGTACCTTTCTTAGCAACAGTGGCTTCTGTCAGTCCATATATTGGTTTATTTGGTACCGTTTGGGGGATCATGCACGCATTTATGGCATTAAGTGGTGCGAAACAAGCAACATTACAAATGGTTGCTCCAGGTATCGCAGAAGCCTTGATCGCAACAGCAATCGGTTTGTTTGCGGCGATTCCAGCTGTAATGGCGTATAACCGTTTAAGCTTACGTGTTAATGCGATTGAACAAAATTATGGTAACTTCATTGATGAATTCACCACAATTTTACATCGTCAAGCTTTTGGTAAAGCGCCCCATTAAAAATAAATGAAAAATTGACCGCACTTAATAAATAAAACGAAAAGTGCGGTGGATTTTAGCGAAGTTTTAGAGGAAATTATGGCTCGTCGTCAGCGTAAAGACATTAAATCTGAAATTAACATCGTGCCATTTCTCGATGTTCTTTTAGTTTTGGTGTTAATTTTTATGGCAACCGCGCCGATTATCAGTCAGAGCGTTCAAGTGGAACTCCCTGATTCGGTGCAAAGTCAAAATGTATCAAATGAAGATAAAACACCGGTTATCTTAGAAGTAGCGGGTGTAGGGCAGTATTCGATTTCTATTGGTGGTCAACGCCAAGAAGGCCTTAACGAAGAAATGGTAACCCAATTATCAAAACAAGAATTTGATAAAGACAATAACACAATGTTCTTAGTGGGCGGAGCAAAAGATGTACCTTATGAAGAAGTGATTAAAGCACTGAATTTACTACATCTTGCCGGCATTAAGTCTGTGGGTTTAATGACCAACCCGATTTAAGAATAAGTAGGTAAAACCGTGCAGAATAATCGACGAAAAAAACGTGCAAATGAGTTTGTCATCTCTATTGCGATGCACCTTGCATTGTTTGGTTTGTTGATTTGGAGCTCTCTTTATCAAACCGTTGAAATAATGGGTGGTGGAGAAGGTGAAGGTGATGCCATGGGAGCTGTGATGGTCGATACCGGCAGCGCAGCGCAGGAATGGGGACGTATTCAACAACAGAAAAAAGGTCAAACTGATAAACAGAAAAAACCAGAACCTGTAGTCGAAGAGAAAAAACCAGAGCCTGAACCTGAACCAAATCAGCAAGAAATTGCGAAACAAGAAGAGATTAAGCGTCAGCAGGAAATTCAACGTCAAAAAGAACTTGAAAAACAAAAGCAGCAAGAAATTGAAAAGCAAAAACAGCAACAAGAACTTGCTCGTCAAGAGGCGTTAGAAAAGCAGAAACAAGCTGAAGAAGCGAAAGCAAAACAAGCGGCTGAAGCAGCGAAATTAAAAGCTGATGCAGAGGCAAAACGTTTAGCGGCAGCAGCTAAACAGGCTGAGGAAGAGGCAAAAGCTAAAGCACAAGCCGAAGCTCAAAAAGCGAAAGAAAAAGCTGAAGCAGATGCTAAAGCCAAGGCTGAGGCAAAAGCGAAAGCCGATGCTGAAGCAAAAGCTAAGGCCAAGGCAGAAGCAGATGCTAAAGCCAAAGCTGAAGCTGATGCAAAAGCGAAAGCAGATGCAGAGGCGAAAGCGAAGGCCGAAGCAAAAGCTAAAGCGGATGCAGAGGCGAAAGCTAAGGCTGAAGCAAAGGCTAAAGCGGATGCAGAAGCCAAAGCGAAGGCTGATGCGAAAGCAAAAGCAGACGCAGCAAAACGTAAAGCAGATCAAGCGGCTTTAGATGACTTCATGAACGGCGGTGATGTCGGTGGTGGTAGTGCATCTAAAGGTGGTAATGCAAATAAAGGTGGTACACAAGGTAGTGGTGCAGGGCTTGGTGCTGGAG
>JABZOY010000121.1:0-3990 GCA_015255025.1 Haemophilus sp. | reverse complement strand
GTGTTCAAGTACACGACCAGTACATAACCATAATGGATATTCTTCATCCGGTGATTCTGCAGGGTCTTCATAAGGCACACCTAAGATAATTGCTTTTTTATCTGGATAACCGTAGAACGCAACATCTTCGCCTGCTTTAACGTACGGGTCAAAGCCTTCACGGTAACGCCATAAGGTTTCTTTACCGTCAACAACCGGCCAACGTAAACCACGTACTTGGTGGTAAGTATCAAATGGTGCTAAGTCATGACCATGACCACGTCCGAAGTCAGCGTATTCTTCGAATAAACCTTTTTGTAGGTAGTAACCAAAGTGATCGGCTTCATCATTGATGTATCCCGGAACATCTGTTGGTACTTTAAATTTGTTTACTTCACCATTTTCGTAAAGCACTTCGTATAAGGTTTTGCCACGGTATTCTGGCATTTGAGCTAATAATTCTTCGCCCCATACTTCATCAGTTTTGAAGTATTTAGAGAATTCAACAATTTGCCATAAGTCAGAGCGAGACTCACCTGGACCTTTCACTTGTTGACGCCATAACTGAGTGCGACGTTCTGCATTACCGTAGCCCCCTTCTTTTTCTACCCACATACAAGTTGGAAGAATTAAGTCAGCGGCAACCGCAGAAACGGATGGGTAAGGGTCTGAAACAACAATGAAGTTTTCAGGGTTACGCCAACCAGGGAAAATTTCCTCGTTAATATTCGGACCACCTTGCATGTTATTGGTACAAAGTTGCCATAAGAAGTTTAATTTACCATCTTTTAATGCACGACTTTGTTGCACAGCTGCGTATCCAGGAACAGTTGGAATGGTACCTTTTGGTAATTTCCATTTTTTCTCAGTGATTTCAACGTGTTTAGGATTGGTTACCACCATGTCCGCTGGTAAACGGTGAACGAAAGTACCAACTTCACGCGCTGTACCACAAGCTGAAGGTTGACCCGTTAATGAGAACGGACCACAACCTGGTTTAGAAATTTTACCGGTTAATAAGTGTACGTTATAGATCATATGGTTAACCCATACAGCACGAGTGTGTTGGTTAGCGCCCATTGTCCAGTAAGATACTAAGTTCTGTTCTGGATCCGCGTACATTTTCGCGAGGGTTTCAAGCTGATCTTTTGGTACACCAGAAATACGGTGTGCTTCGTCTAATGTATAAGGTGCAACGATTTTCTTGAATTCTTCGAAGTCAGAATCGTGCATTTTACCTGCGGTTTTACGGTTTTTCGCTGCAACTTCAAGTGGGTGTTCTGGGCGTAAACCATAACCAATATCGGTTTCACCACGTTTGAATTTAGTGTGTTTATTAACGAAGTCCCAGTTTACTTTATCGTTTTGGATAATGTAGTTTGCGATGTAGTTAAGGATTGCAAGGTCTGAATGTGGATTAAACACGATAGGCACATCAGCTAATTCAAACGAACGGTGTTCGAATGTTGACATAACCACAACTTTCACATTATCAGAAGAAAGGCGACGGTCAGAAACACGAGACCATAAAATTGGGTGCATTTCCGCCATGTTTGAACCCCAAAGCACAAATGCATCGGTTTTCTCGATATCGTTATAGCAACCCATTGGTTCATCCATACCGAATGTACGCATAAACGCAACTGCTGCAGACGCCATACAGTGACGAGCATTAGGATCGATAGTATTTGAACGAAGACCAGCTTTCCAAAGTTTTACTTTTGCATAGCCTTCATAAATAGTCGTTTGACCGGAAGAGAACATCCCTACAGCATTTGGTTCTTTTTTCTTCAAGATGTCTTTGATTTTTTCCGCCATGATAGTGAAAGCTTGATCCCAAGAAACCGGTGTAAAGTCACCTTCTTTATGGAATTTGCCATCTTTCATACGTAATAACGGAGTTTGTACACGGTCAGCACCGTACATGATTTTAGAAAGGAAGTAACCTTTGATACAGTTTAAACCGCGGTTTACTTCTGCATCTGGGTCACCTTGAGTTGCGACAACTCGACCATCTTTGGTTCCTACCAATACGCTACATCCTGTACCACAGAAACGACATGGCGCTTTATCCCATTTGATGCCCATATCTTCTGCCGCATCAACCTGTTTAACAGGGATGGTCATACCGGCAGCCGCTGCTGCTGCAAGCGCAGCATTGGCTTTCATAAAATCTCTACGATTAAGTTCCATAGTTTTCCCCACTCGTTGTTGAATTTTTTAGAATATACAAAATGGCATGTATACCTAAATTATTTATTTTTCATCTAAGTAATTCGAAATTAAAGAAACGACAATTACTCCTGGGATATCTTTAATTTCATCCATAAGATCCGCTAATGCTAATTGACGGTTACTTTCAAGAGTAACCACCAATTTGCCTTCTTCAGATTTTTCACCATGAATTTCAGCACCTGAAATAGCTAAAATAGCTTCTTTGACTTGGCTGAGTTTTTCTGGTCTGGCTTGTACAACAATACTGCATACATACCAGTTCTCATTTTCGCTAAATTGACTCATCGATATTTGTTTCAATATTAAAAATTTTTATTGCTCTTGTTGGGCAAACACTTAGGCAAGCGCCACAACCATTACAGCTTTCTAAATCTAATATGGGTTTTGCCACACCACCAAGCTGTAATCGAAAACGGATGGCATTCATCGGACAGCTATCTTGGCAACTTCGACATTCCACTCGATTTTCTGTGAGACATTGCGTTGTAATTTCAACTTTATGTGCCCAAGGCTCTTCTTCTAATGAACGAAAAATCGGTTGTTCACAGACTAAAACACATTTTTGGCAGAACGTGCATTCGCCCTTGTCAAATTGTATTTCAGGAAAACCGCCATCGCCTTTTACGATAATTTGGGTTTCACATACCAGTATGCAATCACCGCACCGCGTACATTTATCTGTAAAGTTGCTCTCGTTTATCGACCAAGGTGGACGGATAGCATTAATACCTTGAATTTTCGCGTTTTCAGAATGTAACGATTGTAAAAATTGCCCACGTAATAATTGTCTGCGAGAAGGATTTTCAATCGCCATATTTTTCTTTAAAGTTCGGTATTTTCAAGGGATGCATTATCTAGTGCTAATAAAAAAATAGTAACTACCTAAAAGGAGTAGTTTTTAAGAAATATACACTTTTGTTGAGATAGATCAATGATATTTTGAAAATATGTTATTAGTGTAAATAAATTGTTAAAATATAAGTGAAAATGATTATTAAATAGGGCGGGAGATCCGCCCTGAAGTGAGTTTAAAATATTATGCGTTTTGGGTTGGGTAATCCCACCAAATATCGAATAATTCACTGATTTCGATTTGTTGTAATTTATTTTCTTCTAACCATTTTTTCACTAATTGACGATGGCTTTCATCACATTTACCGATTTTCTCTAAGCAAACTAAGCCTTCCCAATGTAAATAGCCGCTACCTTCATAAGCTAAGCCGTTTGGTTGAATCACTTCAGCAATAAAACGATCAACGGTTTCATCGATAGTTTCGATGCTGGTACCTTCAGCAAATTGCCAATTTACTAAAAAGCCTAATTCTTGGAATTCTGCTAAGTGAAGTTTTTTACGTTGACGTTGATTACGAGTTGTCATTTCAATGTTCTCCTATGTTAAGGTAATGGGTATCGTCATCATCATCGATGATTATTTTTTCTTAAAGTATAAATCCCACACACCGTGACCTAAGCGATGACCGCGCGCCTCAAATTTTGTAAGAGGGCGGAAATCAGGACGTGGAATATAATCTTGTTCGACAGTATTGATTAAGTTTTCATTGGCTGAAAGGACTTCGAGCATTTGTTCCGCATAGTTTTCCCAGTCCGTTGCCATATGAATAAAGCCATTTGGTTGCAATTTTTGGACGACTTGCTCTACAAAGTGCGGTTGAACAATGCGGCGTTTATGATGTTTTGCTTTATGCCAAGGGTCTGGGAAGAAAAGCTGTAAACCGCCCAATTCACCGTCTTTCACACAATCACGTAAAATTTCAG
>JABZOY010000120.1:0-4032 GCA_015255025.1 Haemophilus sp. | reverse complement strand
CACCATTACGGCAGGTCCGACGCGTGAAGCTATCGATCCTGTTCGTTATATTTCTAATCACAGCTCAGGCAAAATGGGCTTTGCAATTGCCGAGGCTTTTACAAAACGTGGGGCAAATGTCACCTTAATTGCAGGCCCTGTTAATCTGACTACGCCGAAAAACGTTCATCGTATTGATGTGACAACTGCCCATGAAATGTGGCAAGCCTCTCTTGAAAGTGCGGTCAAAAATCGTATCTTTATTGGCTGTGCCGCAGTGGCAGATTATCGAGTTGCGGAAGTTGCCGAGCAAAAAATTAAGAAAACCAATGATAACGATGAGCTTTCCCTTAAATTGGTGAAAAATCCAGACATTATCGCAAGTGTGGCAAGTTTAGAAAAAGATCGTCCATTTGTTGTGGGCTTTGCAGCTGAAACACAAAATGTTGCTGAATATGCGAAGAGCAAACTTCAACGTAAAAATTTAGATATGATTTGTGCCAATGATGTATCGGGTGGGCAAGTATTCGGACAAGATCAAAATGCCTTACAGATCTTTTGGAAAACAGGCGAAAAATCGTTGCCGTTGGCTGACAAAAATAAATTGGCAGAAGTGTTAGTCACCGAAATTGTTGAGCATTATCACAAATAAAATAGGCTCAAAATTCGTTGGATTTTGTGACCGCACTTTTGTATGACAGATTTCTTTTAAAGGATAAATAAGCATGAAAAAAATTGATGTAAAAATTTTAGATAGCCGTATTGGCAACGAATTTCCTTTACCAACCTATGCAACCGAAGGTTCAGCAGGTTTGGATTTACGTGCATTGCTTGAAGAGGGCATTGAAATTCAACCAGGTGAAACTAAACTTATCCCAACAGGCCTTTCAATTTATATTGCCGATCCGAACCTTGCAGCAGTGATTCTGCCTCGTTCGGGTTTAGGCCATAAACACGGTATCGTATTAGGTAACTTAGTGGGCTTAATTGATTCAGATTATCAAGGTCCATTAATGGTATCTGTATGGAATCGTGGCCATGAACCGTTCAAAATTGAAGTTGGCGATCGTATTGCACAATTAGTGTTTGTGCCAGTAGTACAAGCGGAATTCAATATTGTCAGCGAATTTACCGAAACTGAACGTGGTGAGGGCGGTTTTGGTCATTCAGGTAAAAAATAAACTATGGTAGAACAATTATCTCTCGTAGAAGTTGATGAGATTGCCGCGGAAATCAAACCGCCAAAAATCGAAAAACGTACGGTAAAAGAACGTCGTCAACAAGTGTTGACGGTGCTTACCCATATGCTGCATTCTGAACGCGGAATGGAGCGTATGACAACAGCGCGTTTAGCGGAAGAAGTAGGGGTGTCAGAAGCGGCACTTTATCGTTACTTCCCAAGTAAAACCAAAATGTTTGAAGCGTTGATCGATAATATTGAAGCGAATTTATTTAGCCGTATCACCACATCAATTCGTAATGAAACCAATACGATGAATCGAGTGCGTGACATTATGCAGATGATCCTCGACTTTGCGCGTAAAAATCCTGGTTTGACACGCATTTTGACCGGACATGCCTTGATGTTTGAAGAGCCTCTTTTACAGGCTCGTGTTGCGCAATTTTTCGATCGTCTTGAAATGCAATTTGTGAATATTTTACAAATGCGAAAATTACGCGAAGGGCGGGGTTTTAATGTCGATGAACGTATTATTGCAGGGCATTTAGTGACGCTTTGTGAAGGGCAGTTTATGCGTTATGTCCGCACAAACTTCCGTTTAGGCGCAAATCAAAGTTTTGAACAGCAATGGCGTTTTCTAGAACCGCTTTTTGCTTAATTGACTTTAGTTGATAAATATATGATTATTCCGTGGCAAGAATTGCCAACAGAAACCTTAGAAAATATTGTGGAAAGTGTGGTACTTAGAGAAGGTACTGATTATGGTTCACACGAATTTTCGTTAGAACAAAAAAAACAACACCTACTAAACAAGATTCACAATGGAAGTGCAGTGATTGTTTGGTCAGAATTACATGAATCCATTGATATCAAAGATAAAATGGAATTTCTAAAATGAATCAATAGGAGCTTATATGTCAGAAGATGTAGAATTACTTGAAGAACAAAAGTTACAAGACGATGATCAGCAACGCGATCCTGCTCTGGATTGGTTCCTAACTCACTGTCATTTACATAAATATCCGGCAAAATCGACTTTAATCCATGCAGGAGAAGATGCCAATATTTTATATTTCTTAATTAAAGGAACGGTGATGGTTTCATCGAAAGATGATGAAGGCAAAGAGATGATTTTATCTTATTTAGGTGCCGGACAATTTTTTGGTGAGGCGGGTTTATTTGACGAAGGTTCGAAACGTTCTGCTTGGGTGAAAACGAAAACTCCTTGTGAAATTGCAGAAATTTCCTATAAAAAATATCGTCAGCTTATTCAAATTAATCCTGAGATTTTAATGTTCCTTACTTCTCAGTTATCAAAACGCTTGCAGAATACATCTCGACAAGTGACTAACTTGGCCTTTTTAGATGTGGCAGGCCGTATTGCTCAGGCGCTTATGCATCTAGCAAAACAACCTGAAGCCATGACTCATCCTGATGGTATGCAAATTAAAATTACGCGTCAGGAAATCGGTCAAATGGTGGGCTGTTCACGTGAAACCGTAGGGCGAATAATTAAGATGCTGGAAGATCAAAATTTAATTCATGCGCACGGTAAAACCATTGTGGTTTACGGCACTCGATAGCAAAAATAACCGTCTTTAATAAGACGGTTATTTTGTTTTTGTTACATTGATGTGATAGTTGAAATGCCTTTGTTAATTTTTATACGAAAAGCGAAAAAATACTTCTTTTAGTGCAATATCTTAATTGACAAAATAGCGGAAGGCTTCTATCATACCACTGCCTTCCAATGTAGTTTCTTTGGAAGTCAGGATTGGTCTCCTGAATATATAAGTGGCTTTTAAAAGATTCTGAATCTTTTAATTTTATATCGCAGACTGGAACCCCAGAGATGCTTTAAATCTATGGTGGGCTAGGTAGAAATCCCGCAGGGATGCGATGCAGTAAGCCACTTGCTGTTAAGACCAATTCTGCTTAGTTCCACCACCCTTCAAAATAATTTCTAATTTTTAGATATTCATTTAATTCAACTCGAGAAAGAAATTCTCAGCTAAAGTGCGGTCATTTTTACTTTTTTGTTGGCAAAAAAATACCGACCCATTTCTGAGTCAGTATTTCATTTGGTGTGTGTTATTTCACTTTTTGTTTCATGGCTTCTGCTACAAGTTCAGCTTCAGGGCCGAGAACCACTTGTAAGCCATCGTTACCAATTTTCACGATACCTTTTGCGCCAAGAGACTTAAGCTGTTCTTCATTAATTTTGTGTTGGTCCACTAAGCTTAAACGTAAGCGAGTGATACAAGCATCAATATTTTTGAAGTTATCAGCACCACCTAAAGCATCAATAAATTTGACCGCTCTTTCTTCACGAGATTGGCTCGCTGCTGGTTGTGCTGCAGTGGTTTCTTCTGCTTCTTCTGTACGACCTAATGTTTTTAAGTTGAAAGCTTTAATTGCAAAACGGAATACTGCATAGTAAATCACGAAGAATACTAAGCCTTGTACGATTAGCATATACCATTCAACGGCTAATGGGTTGCGTGATGAAAGCACCATATCCACGAGACCCGCACTGAAACCGAAGCCTGCGATCCAATGCATTGTTGCTGCGATAAAGACAGAAATACCAGTTAATACTGCGTGGATGAAGTAAAGCACTGGCGCAACAAACATGAAAGAGAATTCTAATGGTTCAGTGATACCAGTGAAGAATGAGGCAAACGCACCCGCAAGCATAATGGATGCCACTTTAGTTCTTTGGCTTGGTTTAGCGCTGAGATAAATCGCTAATGCGGCACCCGGTAAACCGAACATCATGACCGGGAAGAAACCGGCTTGGTACATACCGGTGACACCTACCGTTGCAGTGCCTTCAGCAAGTGATTTTGCACCACCTAAGAAGTTTGGAATAT
>JABZOY010000011.1:15675-29002 GCA_015255025.1 Haemophilus sp. | reverse complement strand
ATGTATGGAAGTTAAGGTTGGCACCAGATAAAATTGCTGCCATATTTTTATCTTCCAAATTGTTTTGTTTCACGTATTTCTTCAAACCGGCTAATCCTAAGGCGCCAGATGGTTCTGCGACAGCACGCACGTTTTCGAATAAATCTTTCATTGCCGCACAAACTTCATCGCTGTCTACTAATACCATACCATCTAAATATTTTTGACATAAACGGAATGTTTCATCACCAATACGTTTTACTGCTACGCCATCGGCAAATAGCCCAACATGTGCTAGATCTGTAGGTTCACCTTTTTCTAAGGCGGCATTCAAACAGGCTGAATCTTTGGACTCGACACCAATGACTTTGATTTCCGGCATAAATTGCTTGAGCAAAATGGCTACGCCAGCCGCAAGACCACCGCCTCCGACTTGCACAAAGACATAATCTAAATCTGCCACCTGTTGTAGCATTTCCATTGCCAATGTGCCTTGACCTGCGATAACCAATGGATGATCAAACGGCGGGATAAATGTCATATGTTTCGATTTTGAAAGCTCAATGGCTTTAGCTTTTGCTTCATCAAAATTGGCTCCGTGTAACAGCACTTCTCCACCAAAACCACGAACGGCATCCACTTTAATGCTCGGTGTATTTTGTGGCATAACAATTAATGCTTTTAAGCCAAGCTGTTTAGCGGATAAAGCAACACCTTGTGCATGGTTACCTGCAGAAGCAGCAATGACACCTGCTTGTTTTTGTTCATCACAAAGGCTGGAAATCATTGCATAAGCACCACGAAGCTTAAAGCTATTTACTGGCTGGCGGTCTTCACGCTTAATCCAAATATTATTATGTAGGCGATCAGATAATTTGCCCATTTTTTGTAGTGGAGTTACGGTAGCGGCTTCATATACTCTGGAGCCAAGTTTGACAATCGCGTTAATGTAATCCGATTGAGAGGGTTGAGGATTGGTGAGTAGGTTTTTCATGGTATTTGTTGTTTATGATGAAGTGCGGGTAATTTTTTCTTTGTTTTATTTCTCCCTCTCATAAAAGAGAGGGAGAATCAGACACTATTTTAAAAGTGTTTTATCACGAACGGCACCTTTATCCGCAGAAGTAGCGAAGTGACCAAATACTTTTAATGCAAAAGACACTTCACGTTCACGGTTAGCTGGTTGCCAGCCTTTGGTATCTTGCTCGGTACGGCGTTTTGCTAATTCTTCATCGCTGATTTTTAGATTAATCGCGCGATTTGGAATATCGATTTCGATAATATCATCATCATGTACTAAGCCGATCGCACCGCCAGAAGCGGCTTCAGGAGAAGCGTGACCAATAGATAAACCAGATGTACCGCCAGAGAAACGACCATCTGTTAATAAAGCACATTTTTTACCTAAGCCCATCGATTTTAAATAGCTGGTTGGGTATAACATTTCTTGCATACCTGGGCCACCTTTTGGACCTTCGTAGCGAATGACTACCACATGGCCTTCTTTCACTTTGCCACCTAAAATACCGGCTACCGCATCTTCTTGGCTTTCAAATACGATTGCTCGACCGGTAAATTTCCAAATAGACTCATCCACACCCGCCGTTTTTACGATACAACCGTCTTTAGCTATGTTACCGAATAATACGGCTAAGCCGCCTTCTTGAGAAATCGCATTTTCTTTATTACGAATACAGCCGCCTACACGGTCATCATCTACGCTATCCCAGCGACAATCTTGTGAGAAGGCTTGCGTGGTGCGAATGCCTGCCGGACCTGCACGGAAGAATTTGTGTAATTCTTCGTCTTTATTGCGGATGATATCGTATTGGTTTAATTGCTCTTCTAAAGTCATACCTAATACGGTTTTGGTGTTACGGTGGATTAAACCTGCACGATCTAGTTCGCCCAATAAACCCATAATCCCACCTGCACGATGTACATCTTCCATGTGGTATTTATTGGTATTTGGCGCGATTTTGCTTAAGCAAGGCACAACGCGTGATAAGCGGTCAATATCTGCCATTTTGAAATCTACACCCGCTTCTTGAGCAGCTGCTAATAAGTGTAAAACGGTATTACTTGAACCACCCATCGCAATATCTAAACTCATTGCATTTTCAAAGGCTTCAAAGGTGCCAATTGAACGAGGCAATACGCTTTCATCATCTTGTTCATAATAGCGTTTGCAAAGTTCAACAATTTGACGACCAGCTTTTAAGAATAATTCTTTGCGGTCAGCGTGGGTTGCCAACATAGAACCATTGCCCGGTAAAGATAAACCTAGCGCTTCAGTTAAGCAGTTCATGGAGTTTGCGGTGAACATGCCTGAGCAAGAACCACAGGTTGGGCAAGCGCTGCGTTCAATGGCATCAACATCTTTATCGCTGACATTCACATCGGCGCTTTGGATCATTGCATCAATTAAGTCTAATTTGATGAGCTGATCGGAAAGTTTGGTTTTACCCGCTTCCATCGGACCGCCTGAAACGAAGATGGTTGGAATGTTCAAACGCATTGCCGCCATTAACATTCCCGGGGTGATTTTGTCACAGTTGGAAATACATACCATTGCATCAGCACAGTGAGCATTAACCATATATTCCACGCTGTCTGCGATTAAATCACGGCTTGGTAAGGAATAAAGCATCCCGCCGTGGCCCATCGCGATACCGTCATCTACTGCGATAGTATTGAATTCTTTTGCCACGCCGCCAGCTTTTTCAATTTCAGCCGCGACTAGTTGCCCCATATCTTTTAAATGAACATGCCCTGGTACAAATTGGGTGAATGAGTTCACCACCGCAATAATCGGTTTACCAAAGTCATTTTCTTTCATCCCTGTTGCACGCCATAAGGCACGTGCACCCGCCATATTACGACCTTGTGTACTGGTCGCTGAACGTAGTTTTGGCATAAATAATCTCTCCAAGTTTTAAATAGAATTACATTTATATCTTTCCCAGTCAGGCTTATATATTTCATAAGTTCTAATCCTAAATGGATGGTTATTGTCGATCTTTCCAAAATTTACAAAAAAATCAAATTTTTCTTTAAATCCTTCAGGTATATCTAATTTGTTTTTATCAATACTAATTTCATCATTATTTTTGCTTTTGCTAATATAGATAAATGATTTGCCCGAAAGTCTATCTATTTCTTTTGATTGGGTAAGGTTTTGACATCTCCCATTATTTTTATCAAATGTTAATAAATCAAAATATTTTGAAATTAAATAAACCTTTGTTTTAAGCAAGGAAATTTTAGTCTCTGGCTCCTGATAAGATAGATACGAGAAACTTTCATTTTTTATAATTTGTGTAGGAAATAGACTTATGTATAAGCTATAAAGAGCAAACAAAGAAATAAATGGATAAAAGACGTTCATTAGCTTAATGGTCATTTCTTCACAGCTCTCTTTTATTCCTAATTTATATCTATCATATAATACTGGTAATAGGTCAAGGCCACAGAATAGAGCCTGAATTGAAAAGATAATCCCTAAAAAATATAAAACGTATTCATAGATAAGTAGTATAGTTAGGGCTTTTTGGGTTTTTGGAAATAACTCTGGTTCATAACCTAATACTTCTTGTATTAGGTTATCTGAACTAGATGTAAGAGCAAAATAAGAAATAAAAAATACTGCAACTGCGGAACCGTATAAGGTCGCCCACATAAATCTGTTTTCTTTATAATAAATAGATAATATTTCAAACACTACTACAACCAATGTCCCTATAAACAAATAAATAGGCTCATTATTAAAAAAGCCGCCAAGTATTATCATAAGCCCTAACGCTTGGGTAATACATCGTAAATATTTATCCATTAGTTTAATACTCTATCTATATTGAAGATATCAGGCAACTTCTCCAACTGACTCACCAACAACACCAAAGTGCGGTCGGATTTTACAGTGAATTTTAACCGCACTTTGTCGTCAATCAGTGCCATTTCCATTTTTGTCACGGTGAAGCCGCGGTGGCGGATCACACGCAAAATGCGTTCCAGTACTTCGGGGCGGTGTTGAGCGATCAAGTCAAAAGTATATTGGTTCATCTTAAATTTCCTCCAGCATATCCGTGTTGCATGCACCCGGCGGCACTAATGGCCATACACATTCTTCAGGTGGAATGCATACTTGCAATAAATAGGCAGTTTCACTATTTAATAAACGATTAAGTGCCGCATCTACATCATCAGCGCGCTCAATGCGTTCAGCTGGAATATCAAAGGCTTTCGCTAACATCACGAAATCAGGGTTATCTTCTAGAATGGTTTCTGAACGGCGTTTATTCCAGAAAAGGTCTTGCCATTGACGCACCATACCAAGACGTTGGTTATCTAACAGCAAAATTTTTACTGGCAATTTACCGCGTTTGATTGAACCTAATTCTTGGATATTCATCATCAATGAACCATCGCCTGTTACCAAAATCACTTCATCATGAGGACGTGCTTTTTTCGCACCTACCGCTGCAGGTAAACCAAATCCCATGGTGCCGAAGCCCGCAGAGGTAATATAGTTTTCTGGTGCGAAATGGCGCATATGTTGCGCAGACCACATTTGGTGTTGGCCCACATCAGTACAAATCACGGCATTTTGAGGTTTACGCTGTGAAAGTGTGTTGAGCAATGACCAAGGGTCAATAGGTCGGTTGCCTGCATTGTCGATATAAGTGAAGTCGAGTTTGGCTTTCAGCGCTTGAATATGCGCACGCCAATCATCAATCGCAAGCGGGATACTTAAAGCCTCTAAAGCTTGAATTAAATCACCTTGAAGGGCAACATTTGCCACACGGAGTTTGTTGATTTCTGCCGCATCAATATCACAATGAATGACTTTAGCTTGTGGCGCAAAACTGTCTAATTTACCTGTCACGCGGTCGTCAAAACGTGCACCGCACACTAACAATAAATCACATTCGTGCACGGCAATGTTTGCTGGTCTTGTGCCGTGCATACCAATCATGCCCATATAAACGGGATCTGTCGGGTCAATTGAGCCTAAACCTTTTAATGTCGAAACAGACGGCATTTTGGTAATTTGTAGGAATTTTCTGACCGCTTGCGTTGCGTTTGCCATACCTACGCCACCACCAACATAAAGCACGGGTTTTTTCGCTTGAGACAATAACGCTTTTGCTTCCGCTAATTTTAATTCTGAAAGTACGGTCGGTTTTACGACAGGTTTTACAATGGGTTTGATATGTTCTGGTACATCGCCAACTTGGATGTTACGAGGCACATCAATTAACACAGGACCAGGTCTGCCAGTTTGTGCAATTTGGAAAGCAGAGGCAATAATTTCGGGGAGTTCTTCAATGGATTGCACAATGTAGCTGTGTTTGGTGCAAGCAAGAGATAAACCTAAAACATCGGCTTCTTGGAAAGCATCGGTACCGATAAGAGGGGCAGCCACTTGACCAGTAAATGCCACGATTGGCACAGAATCAGCAAAGGCATCGCCTAAACCGGTAATTAAATTGGTTGCACCCGGACCAGAGGTTGCCACACAAACGCCGACTTTGCCTGTAGAGCGCGCATAACCAATCGCAGCTATTGCAGCACCTTGTTCGTTACGACAAAGGAGATGGTCAAGACCTGAGTCATAGATGGCATCATAGGTTGGCATGATTGCCCCGCCTGGGTAGCCGAAAAGATCGGTTACGCCGTGCGCTTTTAAACATTCGATAATGAGTTGTGCGCCTGTCATGTTGCTTCCCGTTTTTATGATTATTAAATAATTTTATGAATATTGAAGTTCAGCATTGTAGCGGAATTTTTCGCCTTTGGTTAGGTTTTCGCGAAAAAACCAATGAAAAAAACACGATAACAAACATTATCGTGTTTTTGAATGAAAAGTGCGGTCAGAAAACATGATGTTTTCTTTGCATAAAATTAGAAGCCTGCTTGTTTTTCTAATTGTTCCACAAGTGCATCGTCTAAGCCTAACGCTTTTGCTAAGTCTGCTAAGAAAATGATTTCTTTGCGAGATAAATCTTTGCTTACTAAACGAGCCGCTAAGTACACATTGCTTGCAAGTGCAGTATCGTTACCTACAAGACGTGCAATTTCATTGATAGAAATTGGATTTTGGATTTCTTGTGCAAGCCATTGTGCTAATTCAGGGTTGTTACCTGCTTCGTTTGCAATAGTTTGTTTTTCATCTTCAGTAATTTCACCATCTGCTGCCGCTGCGGCGATCATGGTGCGTAAAATTAATTCACCCGCATCAACATGGCTTGATGAATTTAATACATCAAACGCATTTTCTGAGATGTTTGGTTGGCTGCTTTGTTGGGATTTTTGATAGTTTTGGTAAGCTTGATAAGCAAGGTTACCTAAAACGGCAAGTGAGCCTAATTTTGCTAAGCTTGCACCACCGCTACGGCCTAAAATCATCGATAAGATACCGCCTAACGCTGCACCACCACCTACTTTTGTAATAGAGTCGATAGTTTGGTTGCCGGTTTCAAGTTTGCTTGCAGAGTTTTTAGCGACATTTAAAACTTGATTTAAAATGCTGTTGATATCCATAAATGTTTCCTTTTGGTTGTTAATAGAGATTAAATTTGACCTTTAGACAGTAAATTTTAAAAAAAATTCACTATTTTTAACCGCTCTTTTAACCAAGTCCTTGACTCGGTTTTAGAATTCATTATATTGAAATCTTTCTTCATTAAAAAGGAACTTAATATGACGCAGTCAAACGCAAAGCGTGAGACCTTCTCTGGTCGGAAAGCATTTATTATGGCGGCAATTGGATCCGCTGTTGGTTTAGGAAACATTTGGCGTTTCCCTTACACCACTTATGAAAACGGGGGCGGTGCATTTATTATCCCTTATCTTATTGCACTTTTAACCGCTGGTATTCCATTGCTTTTCTTAGATTACGCAATCGGTCATCGCCATCGTGGTGGTGCACCACTTTCTTATCGTCGTTTTAACCCGCACTTTGAAGTGTTTGGTTGGTGGCAGGTGATGGTGAACGTTATCATCGGTCTTTACTACGCAGTAGTATTAGGTTGGGCGGCAAGCTACACCTACTTCTCACTTAATTCTGCCTGGGGAGATAAACCAATTGATTTCTTCCTACACGAATTCTTAAAAATGGGCGATATCGCTAATGGTGTGAGCTTTGAGTTTGTTGGCATGGTGACAGGCCCGTTAATCGCAGTATGGTTAGTCGCATTAGGCGTACTTTCTTTAGGTATTAAAAAAGGGATTTCTAAATCTTCAGACATCTTAATGCCTGTTTTAGTGGTGATGTTTGTGGCGTTGGTTGTTTATTCTTTATTCCTACCGGGTGCAGAAAAAGGCTTGAATGCGTTATTTACCCCAGACTGGTCAAAACTCTCTAATCCGAGCGTGTGGATTGCGGCTTACGGTCAAATCTTCTTCTCTCTTTCCATCTGTTTCGGGATTATGATTACGTATGCATCGTACTTGAAAAAAGATTCAGATTTAACAGGTAGCGGTTTAGTTGTTGGTTTTGCGAACTCAAGTTTTGAAGTGCTTGCTGGTATCGGTGTATTTGCGGCATTAGGTTTCATCGCAACCGCGCAAGGTGTAGAAGTGAGCGAAGTGGCAAAAGGTGGTATTGGTTTAGCTTTCTTTGCATTCCCAACTATTATTAACAAAGCACCATTCGGTGAAGTATTAGGGGTATTATTCTTCGGTTCATTAACCTTTGCGGCATTAACCTCATTTATCTCTGTTATTGAAGTAATCATTTCAGCGATTCAAGATAAACTCCGTTTACGTCGAGCAAAAGCGACCTTTGTTGTTGGTTTACCAATGATGGTAGTGTCAGTAATTTTATTCGGTACCACAACCGGTCTACCAATGCTTGATGTGTTGGATAAATTCGTAAACTACTTTGGTATTGTAGCGGTAGCATTTGTTTCATTAATTGTGATTGTAGCAAATGAAAAACTTGGCTTATTAGGTAAGCACTTAAATGAAAGCTCTTCATTCAAAGTCGGTTTCCTATGGCGTTTATGCATTGTAATCACCACGGGTATTCTTGCCTTTATGTTATTGAGTGAAGGTGCGAAGGTGTTTACAGAAGGTTATGAAGGTTATCCAAGTTGGTTCGTAAATACCTTTGGTTGGGGTATGGCAATTTTACTTGTAGTCGTTTCGTTCATTCTTTCTCGCTTAAAATGGAAAAATGAAGAGAACATCAATCTTGAAGAAAAAGGAGAATAAAGATGACAGGTATTGCACTTACAATGATGATTGTGTCGCTTTTGATTATTTGGGGCGGCTTGATCTTTGCTTTAATCAGACTTCCAAAAGAAGAAAAATAAGGTCAACATTGACCGCACTTTGAAAAAAGTAGGGCGTGCTGAGCACGCCCTTTTTCATTATTTCGATAAATCGATTTGATATACCGCAAAGCCAACTTCATCGGTGCCGACTTTCTTCATTGGATATTGTGCATTGTCTTGAATGAATTTCGCTGCTTGTTCGCTTGGCGAGGTTTCAAAACGCACGTCTAATTTATCGTTACCTTTAATCGGTGCAAAACGCCAGTTTTTATCCGCACTTGGGTTTACATGGCCATGTTTTTCGCTTTCTGCTTTGATGTAATCCGCAAGGATTTGGCGGTTTTCATCAGGAGAAGCGTAAACAATGTGTGCATCGCCTGTGCCTGGGAATTTATTACCGTAAGCGCGATAGTTGTTAGTCGCAATTAAGAATTCTGCTTTTGGATCAACTGGTTTACCTTGGTAAGTTAAATTTACCACACGGTGTGAATTCGGGTTAATCAATTTGCATTCGCCGTCATAACGTGCTGGTTGAGTCAGGTCGAATTCATAATTTACGCCGTCAATCACATCGTAGTTATAAGTACGGAAGCCTTCCCAATCAAGTAAAGATTGTGGTTTGTCGCTTGTAGGGTCGATTTGTTTAAACATACCTGCACTACATTCTAACCATTCTTTCAATTCTTCACCGGTTGCTTTCACCACAACTAACGTATTTGGATAGAGGTATAAATCTGCTGCGTTACGGAACGTTAATTCACCTTTGTTCACCTCTGTATAGCCAGTAGGGTCATTTTTACGTCCGCCCGCTTTAAATGGTGCGCCCGCACTTAAAATTGGTAAGCCTGCCATTGCCGCAACACTTGGTGCCACTTTTTCAACGTAAGCTTTTTGCGCTTGGTTCACAATTTGAATAGTTGGGTCATCTTGCACTAAGGCTAAGTAGCTGTACATGTTATCGGTCGCTTTACCGATTGGCTGTGCCACGAATTCACGGGTGGCTTCATGCACAGGTTTTAAAAGTGCGGTCAATTCTGCATCACTTTCTGTGGTCGCTTTTTTGTTTTCTGCATCGTAAATTGGACGAAGAGCCGCTTTACCATCAGCCACTAACCATTTGCCGTTGTGTTGAGCAAGGGTTAAGTCGATTACACTGATGTTATTTGCCCAGTAGCCTGCCATACTTTCAGGCACGCCTTTCACGGTACCTTTAGCAATATCTGCATTTGGTGATTTCGCGAACTCTTTGTTCGGGAATAAACGGTGAGAGTGACCGAAAACAATCGCATCAATGTGTGGTACATCAGCAAGGTAGAATGCTGAGTTTTCTGCACCTTCTTGATATGGCTCATCTGATGGGCCTGTGTGAGCAAGTGCCACAATAATATCGGCGCCTTTTTGTTTCATTTCTGGCACATATTTTTGTGCGGTTTTCACGATATCGCGCGTTTCTACTTTGCCTTGTAAGTTCGCTTTATCCCACACCATAATTTGTGGTGGCACAAAACCGATATAACCAATGTTTAGTTTATGCGTTTTACCTTGGCTATCCACCACTTCTTTGGTTTGAATCACATAAGGCGTGAAATATGGCTCTTCAGTACCGACTTTCACTACGTTAGCATTGATGATAGGGAATTTCGCTTGTTTAATCGCATCGGCTAAATAGTCTAAGCCATAGTTAAACTCGTGGTTACCTAATGTCCCTACTTCATAGTGCATCGCATTTAAGCAATCTACGGCTGGGTTTGGTTTGCCTTCTTTATAACCTTTCGCGGCTTGATAGTCAGCAATTGGGTTACCTTGGATTAAGTCACCGTTATCAACTAAAACGCTGTTTTTCACCTCTTTACGAGCTTGACGAATCAAGCTTGCTGCACGGGTAAAACCGAATTTCTCAGTAGGTGCATCTTTGTAGTAATCGAAGTCAGTTAAAAAACTGTGAATATCGGTCGTTGCTACGATACGCAAATCGACTTGTGTGTCGCTTTTCGCAAAAGCAAAACGGCTCGCACTCAACGCTAAAATACTGCTTGCGCCAAGTTGGATGAAATCTCTTCTGTTGATCATATGAGCTCCTGTTGTATAAGAATCGGCAAGATTTTAAAACTCTTTTATATATAAAGAAAGCGCAATATAAAGTTCTGAAATGAAGTGTGATATGCGTCACAAAATAAGGGATTGAATTTGGTTGCAAAACTTCACGTTTGGGACAAAAATAGAACATCCAATCCTCTAAAAATTAAGTCATTCACAGTAAGGTAGCCTGCATTTATTGATGGCATCCGATAAGGAGAGCGCTATGGCTTTTAATCTTAAAAATAGACACTTATTGAGTCTTGTTCATCATTCAGAACGCGAAATTAATTATTTGTTAGATTTATCACGTGATTTGAAACGTGCTAAATATACAGGGACAGAGCAGCAACAACTTAAAGGTAAAAATATTGCACTCATTTTTGAAAAAACCTCAACTCGTACTCGTTGTGCTTTTGAAGTAGCTGCTTATGATCAAGGCGCTAGAGTGACTTACATTGATCCAAATTCATCTCAGATTGGACATAAAGAAAGCATGAAGGATACAGCTCGAGTTCTTGGGAGAATGTATGATGCGATTGAATATCGGGGCTTTAAACAAAGTACTGTGCAAGAACTTGCGGATTATGCAGGTGTGCCGGTGTTTAATGGTTTAACGGATGAGTTTCATCCTACTCAAATGCTCGCGGATGTTCTCACGATGATTGAACATTGTGACAAGCCACTTCGTCAAATTAGTTATGTGTATATTGGTGATGCACGTAATAACATGGGGAATTCTCTTTTACTAATTGGATCAAAATTAGGGATGGATGTGCGTATTTGTGGTCCTAAAGCCCTATTACCAGAAGCCGGTTTTATTGAAATGTGTAAAGGTTTTGCCAAAGAAAGTGGTGCGCGGATTACTGTAACAGAAGATATCGACAAAGCCGTAAGAGGCGTTGATTTTGTGCATACCGATGTTTGGGTTTCAATGGGCGAGCCATTAGAAGCTTGGGGAGAACGTATTAAGTTATTGCTTCCTTATCAAGTAACGCCAGAACTCATGAAGCATACGGGTAATCCAAAAGTAAAATTCATGCACTGTTTACCTGCATTCCATAATAGTGAAACCAAAGTGGGTCGCCAAATTGCAGAAAAATACCCTGAATTAGCAAATGGCATTGAAGTGACTGAAGAGGTATTTGAGTCACCGATGAATATTGCATTTGAGCAAGCAGAAAACCGTATGCATACGATTAAAGCAGTCATGGTTGCGAGTTTAGCTTAGGAAGTAGCTAGATAAATTGGTATATTTATTCATCATCTCATTTTAAGGATAAAATATTTCTATACTTTTGTAGTTTTATTTTTATGTAAAATTTAAATTTATTTTTTTGATAATGATCACATTTTTTGAAAAATATTATTGACATAATATTTACACAAGCAGAGAATGTACCCAACAAAGGTTAGTTTAAATAGAAAGAGGGACTTTTTCTATGCTACTTCGTA
This sequence comes from Haemophilus sp., assembly GCA_015255025.1. Taxonomy (GTDB): domain Bacteria; phylum Pseudomonadota; class Gammaproteobacteria; order Enterobacterales; family Pasteurellaceae; genus Haemophilus_D. The sequence continues at coordinate 17,213 of JABZOY010000011.1, read as the reverse complement.
CATATATACACAGATACGTCCATACGAAAGTATTGAGACTTTTACGGTTTAATCCGATAAAAGGTCGTTCTTTGATGGCGCACATCCGTCGTACACGCCATATTATGATGCCATCGTATCGCTCTTGCTTTTCATACTCAGTATTTGCTTCTCAAAATAAACCATCCAACACGGCTCTCTAAACAGAGTTGTTCTCTCAGTTTAGAGAGTCTCCACAGATTAATTTCTGAATATTTTTACATTGCCTAGAACAGGTAAGAAATATCTTTAGGAATTAACTTAATCTTATTTAATTTAAAATAAATATATTCTTACTTTAGTTTTTGTTATTAAAATCTAGAGAGGGTTGTTTTATTCTAAATAAATCTATTGCGTTATTAAAATTAATAATGCAGGGTAACTTTACGTCAAAAATAAATAAAGGAGTTTATTATGCCAAACTTAAAAATTGCATATAGTCCAAAAGTTGAACAATATTTCTCTACAAATAGAGAATTAGTTGAGATTGCCAAAACAGACTTTACAGATGTTGCGGCTATCGTATTAAGTTCAGGTGATGTAGGAGAATACCTCGGTCGAATTCAAGCAACAAAATTCGGCGTTCCAGTATTCGTTGTTCAAACAGAAGAACAACAAGTGGATCCAAAATTCTATGATTCTATTTACCATATCCAAGATTTAAACGGTTATGACATCAAACTTTATAGCCGCCAAATCGAAACTGCAGCAAAACTTTATGAAGAAAAAATGTTACCTCCATTCTTCAAAATGTTAAGTGAATATGTGGAAATGGGTAATATCGCTTTCGACTGTCCAGGACACCAAGGTGGTCAATACTACCGTAAACACCCTGCAGGTCGTTTCCTTTACGATTTCTTTGGTGAAAATATTTTCCGTTCTGATATTTGTAATGCGGACGTAAAATTAGGTGACTTGTTAATTCATGAAGGTGCAGCTTGTGATGCACAAAAATATGCCGCTCAAGTATTTAATGCAGATAAAACTTACTTTGTATTAAACGGTACTTCATCTGCAAACAAAGTAGCATTAAACGCAGTGCTTTCTCCAGGCGATTTAGTGTTATTTGACCGTAACAACCACAAATCAAACCACCACGGTGCGTTAATTCAAGCAGGTGCAACACCAATTTACTTGGAAACTGCACGTAACCCATTTGGTTTCATCGGTGGTATTGATAGTCACTGTTTTGAAGAAGATTACTTAAAATCATTAATCAAAGAAGTTGCACCTGAAAAATTAAACCAAAAACGTCCATTCCGTTTAGCAGTTATCCAATTAGGTACTTATGACGGTACGATTTATAACGCACGCCAAGTTGTGGATAAAATCGGTCACCTTTGTGATTACATCTTATTCGACTCTGCATGGGTAGGTTATGAACAGTTCATTCCAATGATGAAAGATTGCTCTCCATTATTGCTTGAATTAAATGAAAATGACCCTGGTATTTTAGTGACACAATCTGTTCACAAACAACAAGCTGGTTTCTCACAAGCTTCACAACTCCATAAAAAAGA
>JABZOY010000011.1:0-15665 GCA_015255025.1 Haemophilus sp. | reverse complement strand
GTTATGTAAACCATAAACGTTTCAATAACGCCTTCATGTTACATGCTTCAACCAGTCCGTTCTATCCATTGTTTGCAACATTAGATGTGAACGCGAAAATCCAAGGTAGTGAAGCAGGTCTTCGCTTATGGCATGAATGTGTGAAAGTGGGTATCGAAGCACGTAAATTAGTGTTGAATCATTGTGACTTAATCCGTCCATTCATCCCTACCACAGTAAAAGGTAAAAAATGGCAAGATTATGACACAGAAGAAATCGCAACTAACCTCGAGTTCTTCAAATTCCACCCAACTGATACATGGCATAAATTTGAAGGCTATGCAGATGAACAATACTTCGTTGACCCATGTAAATTCTTGCTTACCACTCCAGGTATCAGCTTAGAAAATGGTGAATATGAAGACTTTGGTATTCCAGCAACCATTCTTGCAAACTACTTACGTGAAAACGGTATTATTCCGGAAAAATGTGACTTGAACTCTATCTTATTCTTGCTCACTCCGGCAGAAACTCTCACCAAAATGCAAACATTGGTAGCTCAAATTGCCTTGTTCGAAAAACACATTAAACAAAACTCTTTATTAAAAGATGTATTGCCAACCGTGTACAAAAACAACGAAGACCGCTACAAAGGCTACACAATCCGTCAATTATGCCAAGAAATGCATGACCTTTATGTAAGCCGCAATGTAAAACAACTTCAAAAAGACCTATTCCGTAAAGCAACATTACCGGAATATGCATTAAATCCACACGATGCGAATATTGAATTCGTTCGTAACAAAGTTGAACTTGTTGCATTAACTGACATTGTTGGTCGCGTAGCTGCGGAAGGTGCATTACCTTATCCTCCAGGTGTGTTATGTGTGGTTCCAGGGGAAAGATGGAGTCCGACTGCACAAAAATACTTCCTCGCATTAGAAGAAGGTATCAACACATTACCTGGTTTCGCACCTGAAATCCAAGGGGTTTACTTACAAAAAGACCCTGATGGACGTACTCGTGCATATGGCTATGTTTTAACTGACTATTAATAAAGTGTGGTTATGAGGTTTTCCCTCATAACCCTCTCAGCACAAACAAAAAAAGTGCGGTTAAAAACATCTGATTTTTTGACCGCACTTGTAGGAGTATAAATTATGAGTGCTAAAAGTAATAAAATTGGTGTGGTACAACTCACCATTCTTACCATGGTTAATATGATGGGTTCCGGTATCATTATGTTACCGACCAAATTAGCCGAAATTGGGACTATTTCTATCGTTTCTTGGCTTGTAACCGCAGTTGGTTCAACAGCCTTAGCTTATGCATTCGCACAATGCGGTATGTTTAGTAGAAAATCTGGTGGTATGGGTGGCTATGCCGAATACTCTTTCGGTAAAGCAGGTAACTTCATGGCAAACTATACTTATGGTGTGTCGTTAGTTATTGCGAATACTGCGATTGCGATTTCTGCTGTAGGTTATGGTTCAGAGTTCCTCGGTGCAACCCTTTCTCCACTTTCTATCGCATTATGGACGATCTTCACTCTTTGGCTTGCGACTGTTCTTAACTTCGGTGGCGCAAGAATTACGGGTAACATCAGTTCATTCACCATTTGGGGTGTAATTATTCCTGTGGTGGGTATTTCAATCATCGGTTGGAAATGGTTTGATGGTTCAATGTATGTAAATTCTTGGAACCCACACAACGTGCCTACTTTTGAAGCGATCGGTGTATCTATTTCAATGACATTATGGGCATTCTTAGGGTTAGAGTCTGCTTGTGCGAACTCTGATGCGGTTGAAAATCCAGAGAAAAACGTACCAATCGCGGTACTTGGTGGTACTTTAGGTGCAGCGGTAATTTATATCGTTTCTACTAACGTTATCGCAGGTATTGTTCCTAACCTTGAACTTGCTAATTCAACCGCACCGTTCGGTTTAGCCTTTGCTCATATGTTTAATGAAACAATCGGTAAAGTCATCATGGGCTTAATGGTGATGTCTTGTTTCGGTTCATTATTAGGTTGGCAGTTCACTATTGCTCAAGTATTCAAATCTTCAGCGGAAGAAGGTTATTTCCCAGCATTCTTCAAAAAAGTTACTAGCAAAGATGCACCAATCGTTGGTATGGTAACCATCACTTCGTTACAAACTTTACTCTCTTTAATGACAATTAGCCCATCATTAAATAAACAATTCAATGTGTTGGTGGACCTCGCGGTAGTAACAAACGTTATTCCATACTTGCTCTCAATGGCAGCACTTCCCGTATTGTTGAAAACTGAAAATGTTCCTTACCAAAAATACAAAAAAACTGTTCTTGTTGCCTTTATTGGTTCAGTCTATAGTATCTATGCGCTTTATGCTGCGGGTGAACAAGCGATGTTATACGGTTCAATTGTGACCTTTATCGGTTGGACATTGTATGGTTTTGTTTCTTACAAATTTGACCTTAAAAAATCTCAAGCTTAATTAAAAAAGAAAAGCCTACATCTTCATGTAGGCTCTTTCGAGTAGTAATAAGCTTAAAGTATAAAAGAGCGGTTGAAAATTTAATTGTTTTCAACCGCTCTTTTTATTTAGGACAACACTCTCAACAAAACAGGCTGAAATTCCGTTTGTTGGCCGAGTTTTCGAGTGTAACGTTTAACCATCACAAAGGAAAGTGCAGTCAAAATAAAGATTAAAATCGCACGAATGAGTTCATTCTCACTGATATAGTTGGAAAGTAATGTTGCAACCAATAGAGTGAAAAGCGGCACGATATACATTAACAATGCAGAAAATAACATGGATTTTTCTTCTAGACCGATTTCTACCATTTGACCTGTACGCAGTGGCGTAATGGTTTCGAGCGTGAAGATATGTTCGCCTCGTTTTCCATTGAGTTCAGACAGGGAAGCTGTTCCACAGGCTTCTCTAGCCGAACAAGCTCCACAGGCGCTTTGTGACTGACATTTAACTTTAGCAAGGCCCGTTTCTGCATCATAGCTCATCACAACGGCACTTTCTTTTAGCATTGTGCTTCCCCCATATAGATATCAAAGCGGTGGTTTTTGGTTTCACGACTAACATGGGGCGCTTTTTGCGCTAAGAATTCCGCATAATCAGGACGTTTTACCACCACGCGTTTACGGGCTAATTGTAGCGCAGGTGTCAAGAGTTCATCGGCATCCAAATCGGCACCAACCAAATGTTGGAATACACGCATTTCTTTTTTGACTAGGGCAGATTTTTGCTTATGTGGATACATTGGATCCAAATACACCACATCAGCACTATCGATTTGTGGATTAAGTTCGGCAATATGATGAACATTTAGTAAGCGCATATTTTGTTGCATCATTTCACCTATTTCTGCATCCTGATAAGCGCGGTTGAGGCCATCCTGCAATAGTAAATATACTACCGGATGACGCTCCACTAAACGCACTTGGCAACCAATAGAAGCTAAAACAAAGGCATCCCGACCAAGTCCTGCTGTGGCATCAATCACGCTCGGCAATTCTGCACCCTTAATGCCTACAGCTTTGGCAACAGCTTCGCCACGTCCACCGCCAAATTTACGACGATGAGCCATTGCACCTGCAACAAAATCCACAAACACATCGCCCAATTTGGGTTCATCCAGTTTACGTAAGGCAAGATGAGTTTCAGTTTGTACCAATGCAAGCGGACTTTCAGTGCAATGCTCGATACCAAGAGGGGTGCAAAGTGCGGTCAATTCTGACAATTTTCCCGCTTCGGCAAGCAGTTGAATTTTTATTTTCTCACCAGCCATACGCCGCTTTCCATATGATCTGTGTAAGGGAATTGATCAAACAGCGCCGCTTTTTCAATGCGGTGGGTTTGGCTTAGGGTTTGTAAATTCTCACAAAGGGTATGTGGATTGCAGGAAATATACAAAATACGATCGTAATTCTGCACCAGTTTTACCGTGTCAGGGTCAAGCCCTGCTCGTGGTGGGTCCACAAAAATTGTATTGCATTGATAGGCTTTTAAATCAATGCCTTTTAAGCGATTAAATTCACGTACGCCATTCATTGCTTGGGTAAATTCTTCTGCGGACATACGAATAATTTGCAGATTATCTATACCATTTTCCGCAATATTAAATTGTGCAGCTGCAACAGATGGCTTGGCAATTTCGGTAGCAAGGACTTTACGGAAGTTTTGTGCAAGGGCGATAGAGAAATTGCCGTTACCACAATACAGCTCTAATAAATCACCTTGAGAACCTTGAGTGCAATCAATCGCCCATTCCAACATCTTGCAATTTACAGCTGCATTAGGCTGGGTAAAGCTGTTTTCCACTTGGCGATAAACATAATTGCGACCTTTTACTGGTAATACTTCATCAACAAAATCTTGCTCTAAACAGATTTTTTGTTTACTCGCACGACCAATCAGCTGCACATCAAAACCAAGTTGTTGTAATTCACCTTTTAGGTTTGCTGCAGCGCTTTGCCATTCTTCCGTGAGTTGCTTGTGGTAAAGCAGGCTTACAATAATTTTATTGCTGAGCGTGCTCAAATAATCAATTTGAAACAGTTTTTTATGTAGCACTTCCTGCGTTTTTAACAACGGCAATAAGGCTTTCATCATGCGATTGATCAGTTTGCTGGTAATTGGAAACTCATCAACTCGATAGCGCTGCAAGGTGCTTTGATCAAACATGATGTGATAAAAATCGCCTTTATCATGCCAAATACGAAATTCTGCACGCATCCGATAATGGCTAGTCGGCGAATCAAACACGGCTATTTCTGGGGCGTTAAAGGGCTGCAAAAGTGCGGTCAGTTTTTCAGTCTTTTTTTGCAGGAGTTCGGTATATTGGGAAATGGGTAGTTGCATTGATGTTTACGTTTGAATGATAAATATCCCACAGCCCTTGGCAAGCATGGGGATTGAGTAAAAAAGCAAAAGGCAAGCTTCTGCCTGCCTTTTAAAATGTATTATTCGCCAGAATAATCTTCGCCGCCAGAAGCCGCTTCGCTCACATCACCTGATAAGGTGTAAACACGTTTTGTTGTGTTAATGCGAGTACGATATTTATTCCAGGTTTTTTCGAAGAAAGTTTCCGGTGCACGTTCACCACGGCAAAAAGCAACAAATTCTTTTTCTTCTTTTGTCGCTGGCTTGCGCTCGCCTGAATCTAATGCTTTAAACGCTTGACCATATTGCTCTAATACTTGGGATTCTTTGATTGTATAATCACCGTGACGGGAAAATCCGCGTGGGTAGTTTTTGTCGTCAAAAAAACGACGAGTAACACTGAAACTAGCAGCCATAATCATCTCTCTTCTTTATATTTAAAAACGGCAGGCATTAAACCAATTTTTTTTTATTTTTGCAATAAACCTTTCACGGTTTCTACATAATCTTTGACGAAATCATCGTAATTTAAGCCTTCAGGGTTTACACGATATTTGCCATTGACATAGAAATCAGGTACGCCACGTACTTGAAACTGTTCCGCTGCATTTACTTGTTTATTCACTAAACCGTTTACAGCAAAGCTGTTGATGTTGTTATCAAATTGTTCAGCTGTAACCCCGTTATCAATGAAGATTTTGCGAATATCGTCCATTGAGCTTAATTTATCTTGTTGTGCCGCTTCGAATAAAGGCGCTTTCACTTTGCTTTCTGCACCAAGTGCCATCGCTAATGCCCATGCACGAGTGAGGTTTTCAGATTGACGACCTAAGAAGTTAACATGATATTGTTTAAATTCAGTGCCTTTTGGTAAGCTTTCTGCAACTTGTTTTGGAATGTGGTATTCCATTTCAAAGGCATAGCAATGCGGGCAGTAGAAAGAGAAAAATTCAATCACTTCTGGTTGTGCGGAAGCGGTTTGACTTACTTGAACGTATTGTTTGCCTTCTTCTAGATTGGCTGCGAATGCATTAAATGAAAATAAAGCACCGAGTAAAAATAAAACTTTTTTCATTTGTTTTCCTTATTTAATAATTCCGCGCGCTTTTAACAATGCGGTTTTAAAATCTTCTTCATAATCTTTTTTGATGCCAGGAATTGGCTCAAGTTTATCTGTACCGTGCATTTTTAAATGATAAATAATCACTTCATCAGATAATTCTGCTACGGGTTTATCAAAACCTGCTTCATCAGCAATTTTTTGCAAAATTTGTAACAAGCTCAGATCTGGGTCTTTAGACCAATAAGGTTGTAAAAGTTCCAATACTTCATTTAAACGCTTACATTTCATTGCTATTTCCTTTTAAATGGAGAAAAATAAGGCTAGATCATACTTCAAATAAGGCAATAAGAAAATATGGAATACACAATAAGTGCGGTTATTTTAGCGGGTGGAAAAGCACGGAGAATGAATGGGGCGGATAAAGGCTTACAGCTTTTACAAAATAAACCATTAATTAGCCATGTGATTGAACGCTTACAACCTCAAGTGATTGATATTTCAATTAATGCTAATCGCCACCATGCGGAATATTCACAATGGGGTTTTCCCGTATTTTCGGATGAACTTCCTGATTTTCAGGGGCCGTTGAGTGGTATGCTGACAGCGCTCGAACAAGCTAAAACAGATTTTGTACTTTTTGTGCCCTGCGATAGCCCGTATTTTCCACAAAACTTATTAGAAAAACTAAAAAGTGCGGTTAAAAATGACCGCACTTTAATAGCTTATGCAAAAGATAAAGAGCGTGAACACCCGACATTTTGTTTGATGTCAGTTCAGCTTAAAGAGAAGTTACGCGCTTATTTAAACGAAGGCGAACGTCGTTTATTACAATTTATGAACAAAAATGGCGCGGTTGCTGTCCAATTTGACGAACAAGAAGGACGATTTGTAAATTTTAATACCTTGGAAGATTTACAATAAATTATTTGTTAAACCTTGAATTTTGCAAAAAATTCTCCATTATTGCAGTGTTTACTTTCTATTTTATTGAGGAACTTTATTATGATGCGAATCCTTTTATTTTTAGCCACTAACTTTGCTGTGATGCTTGTGTTAGGGATTATTTTAAATGTGACCGGTATTGCAGGAAATAGTACAGGTGGCATTTTAATTATGGCAATGCTTTTCGGTTTTGCCGGATCATTGATTTCATTATTTTTGTCAAAAACCATGGCATTGCGCTCTGTGGGGGCAGAAGTGATTACCGAACCACGTAATCAAGCTGAGCGTTGGTTGGTTGAAACGGTACGTCGTCAAGCACAGCAAGCAGGCATCCCAATGCCAGATGTGGCGATCTACCATTCTAATGATGCGAATGCTTTTGCTACGGGGGCAACGAAAAACAATTCTTTAGTGGCGATTAGTACGGGCTTATTAAACTCCATGACGGAAGAAGAAGCTGAGGCGGTATTGGCTCACGAGGTATCACACATTGCGAACGGCGATATGGTGACCATGACTTTATTACAAGGTGTATTGAATACCTTTGTGATTTTCTTATCTCGCGTGATTGCTAATGTGGTAGCAAGTTCTCGTAATGGTGATGAAGAAAGCCGCAGCTCAGGCATTTACTTCTTAGTCTCAATGGTGTTAGAAATCTTGTTTGGTATTTTAGCGAGCATTATCGCAATGTGGTTCTCACGCTATCGCGAATACCGCGCAGATGCAGGTTCTGCACAACTTGTTGGTAAAGAAAAAATGATTGCGGCATTGCAACGTTTACAACAAATTCATGAGCCACAAGAGATGGAAGGTTCACTTAATGCCTTTATGATTAATGGCAAACGTAGCGAACTCTTTATGAGTCACCCTCCGCTTGAAAAACGTATCGAAGCATTACGTAGTTTATAAAAGATAAAAAATAAAGGGCTAAATGTAATATTTAGCCCTTTTTATTTATGGATTATTTAATGTCTGCTAAGACTTTGGTGAGTAATTCCCAGTAAGTTTGTACTGTTGAAATTTGGACTTTTTCATCAGGCGAATGCGCATTGCGAATAGTTGGCCCTACAGAAATCATATCAATATTCGGATAATGTTCTTTCAATAAGCCACATTCAAGCCCTGCATGAATCACTTTAATCTCAGACTCTTTGCCAAGCACTTCTGCATAATGTTTTTTCATTAATGTCAAAATTGCGGTGTCATTTACTGGTTTCCAACCTGGGTAAGAACCTGAAAATTCAACTGTTGCATCAGTGAGTTTAGCGAGTGAGGTTAAGGTGTCTTCTACATATTCTTTACCGCTTTCAATCAATGAGCGAATAAGAATCGTGCCTTCGATTTTATCTTCAAGGGTTTTTAATACACCAATACTTAATGAGCTTTCCACCACGTTTTTGATGACATCACTGTTGCGGATTACGCCATTTGGTAAGACATTCAGCAAATTAATCACTTTTTGGGTGGTTTCAAGTGTGAAAGTTTGTTGTGGATTTTCAACTTGCTCAGCGGTTAAGGTTAAGTTTGGTTCAGCGATAGCAAGCTCTTCTTTCAATAAAACTTCAAAATTTTTGACCGCACTTTTTACGCTTTCTACATCATGATTGAAGCAAATGGTTGCAGCTGCTTCACGTGGAATCGCATTACGAATTGAGCCACCACGAATTTCTGCAAGGGCAAAGTGCGGTTGATTTTGTGAAAGTTTTGCTAATAAACGCGCCAATACTTTAATTGCATTCGCACGTGTGGTGTGAATATCACAACCAGAGTGACCGCCTCGTAAACCTTTTAAGTTAATTTGCAAACTATGGCTGAATGAATTGCTTTCACGGTGAACAGGTAGTTCAACATTAGCATTCACCCCACCAGCACAACCAATATAGATTTCACCGATTTCTTCGGTATCGGTATTAATTAAGATTTCTGATTTTAACCAGTTACGACGAAGGTGTACGGCACCATCCATGCCGGTTTCTTCAGTCATGGTGAGTAACACTTCAAGTGGTGGGTGTGCAATATCGGTACTTTCTAATACCGCTAAGGTAGAGGCTAAACCAATACCGTTATCCGCGCCAAGTGTCGTACCTTGCGCTTTTACCCAATCACCGTCGATATAAGGGCGAATAGGGTCTTGCGTAAAATTATGAGGATTGCCTTCATTTGCTTGTGGCACCATATCTAAATGTGCTTGTAAGACAACAGGTTGGCTGTTTTCCATCCCGGCTGTAGCCGGTTTACGAATTAATACATTGCCGGCCTCATCACGTTCTGCAAAGAATTGTTTTTCTTTCGCCCAGTTGACAATAAAAGTAGCGAGCGCATCTTCATGATGTGAAGGATGTGGTATCGCACAAATTTGATCAAACCATTTCCAAAGTAATTGCGGTTGTAATGTGGTAATTTCTGACATAATGAACTCCTTTTTTCATTAAAATTTTTGCGGAAATCATAGCATAAAACGCCATTTCAGGTTAAAATTCCGCAATTTTTTTATTTAGCGACAAAGTTTAAGGTATTTGTTATGAGCGAAAAATATGTTGTGACTTGGGATATGTTCCAAATGCATGCCCGCAAATTAGCGGAACGTTTACTTCCTGCCACTCAGTGGAAAGGTATCATCGCAGTAAGCCGTGGTGGTTTGTTCCCAGCAGCGGTACTTGCTCGCGAATTAAATATTCGTTTCGTAGAAACCGTGTGTATTGCGAGTTATGATCACGATGAACAAGGTGCATTAAAAGTGTTACACCGCGCAGGTGGTGATGGTGAAGGAATGATCGTGGTAGACGATTTAGTGGATACCGGCAACACTGCTCGTGCAATTCGTGAAATGTATCCAAAAGCAAAATTTGTCACAGTATTCGCAAAGCCTGCGGGTGCGGAGTTAGTGGATGATTACGTGATTGATATTCCACAAAATACTTGGATTGAACAACCTTGGGATTTAGGTTTAACTTTCGTGCCACCATTGGCAAGAAAATAATAAAACCTAAATATAAAATTTCGTTACGCCGGTGCTTTTATAGTTCCGGCGTAATAATTATGACCAATTTATTTTGATTATGAATAATATGGACGCACAAAAAACGTTAGAGCGATCTTACGTTTCCTCACTTGAAAATAAAGAATATGATGAAGCAGTCAAGCTGGCTGAAACGCTTTGCTTACTTGATCCTAATAATCCCGAATACTCTCATAAAATTGCTTATGTTTATTTGCAACAATTAAAATGGGAAGAGGCAATTGAGGCAGAATTAAAAACATTAAAAGTGGATGCGCAATATATTCCGGCTTTAGATTTATTGGCACATGCTTATGGTGCAGTAGATGATTGGGAGCGCTCAGGTTTTTATGGTAGTTTAGCCCTTGAGTTGAAAGATAAAGCTATTCCCGTTCCAACACAGGAAATGGTTCCTGCGTCTGCGCCTAAAAATGGTAAGCGAATTATCGCATTTTCTTTATTTGGTAATAACTCCAAATATATTGAGCCGGCTGTATTAAATACACAAGTTTCTCCGATGTTATTCCCTGATTGGGTGTGCCGTTTTTATGTAGATGATTCAGTTTCTCCTGAAGCGATTCAACGATTAAAAAATAATGGTGCAGAAGTGGTTTATGTCACTTCACCTGTGAATAAATGGCCTGGTGCAATGTGGCGTTTTCTTGCAATTAATGATCCAGAAGCAGAGTATGTGATCTTCCGTGATGCGGACTCTGTGGTCTCTCACCGCGAAGCTGAGGCCGTAGCTGAATGGATTGAAAGTGGTCGTTTATTCCATACGATGCGTGATTCAGGCTCCCATACCGCACTTATTTTAGCGGGGATGTGGGGGGCTAAAGCTGGTGCGGTGCCAGATATGGAAGCTAGAATTCAACGTTTTGTTGATAAGGGTTATGACTCTCGTCATTTTGCTGATCAGGATTTCCTTGCTGAAGACTTGTGGGGCTATATTCGCCAAGATGTATTCTCACATGATAGGGTATTTAATTTCTGTAATGCAAAACCTTTCCCTGGAGAGTTTTACCCTCATTATCAAATTGCGCATTGCGAAGGAGCAAGTAGTTTTGATGCGAAAACCTCTTTTGAAGAAGGGTGCAAAGTAAGATGGACGTTATATTCAAAAATATCGCCTATGGTCAATGTCGATTATTCCTTTATTCGAGTGCCTGAATTTAAAGTTTGCAGCTATGAAACCACAGTAGAGAATGGTAGATTTGAAGCATCAATACCAAGACGTTATGGATACGCTTTTAAAGAAGGCTTAGCTAGAATAGATATTAAAAAAGCCTAAGTTATCTGTTTTAACTATCAACATAAGGATTATTCATGTCAACTCAACCGCGTTTTGTACATCTTCGTACACACACCGATTTTTCAATGATCGATGGTATCGTGAAAGTGAAACCATTGGTCAAAGCGTGTGCTGCAAACAATATGGTTGCGTTGGCATTAACGGATTTTACCAATTTCTGTGGTGTAGTGCGTTTTTATGGTGAAACCCTTTCTTCGGGGATTAAACCGATTATTGGCGCAGATGTTCATGTTAAAAGCGAGCTATGCGGTGAGGAATTATTCACCCTCACTTTACTTGCCAAGAACAATGAAGGCTATAAAAACATCACTTTACTGCTTTCAAAAGCCTATCAACGCGGCTATGTGGACTTGCCTTATATCGACCAGGAATGGTTGATTGAACACCGTGAGGGTGTAATTGTTTTATCAGGTGGCACACAAGGCGATATCGCGAAAAAACTCCTTAAAGAAAATATTTCCGAAGCGGAAAGTGCGGTCAGTTTTTATCAAGAATTTTTTCCTGACCATTTTTACCTTTCGCTGTCTAGAACGGGTCGTCCGGATGAAGAGCGTTATATTCAAGCCGCATTAAAATTGGCTGAGGAACATGATTTACCGCTTGTTGCAACCAACGATGTTGTCTTTCTCGCACCTGATGATTTTGAGGCACACGAAATTCGAGTTGCTATTCATGATGGCTATACCCTTGACGATCCGAAGCGTCCAAAACGTTATACCGAGCAACAATATTTTCGCTCAGAAGAAGAGATGTGCGACTTATTTGCGGACATTCCTTCTGCACTTGAAAATACGGTATTAATAGCACAACGCTGTAATGTGACTTTGCGTTTGGGGCAATATTTCCTCCCTCAATTTCCAACTGGTGAATTGAGTACGGAAGATTATTTGGTGATGAAAGCCAAAGAAGGCTTGGAAGAGCGTTTGGCGTTTTTATTCCCTGATGAAAAAGTGCGGGCAGAAAGACGACCAGAATATGATGAGCGTCTTCAAGTCGAACTCGATGTGATTAACCAAATGGGTTTCCCGGGTTACTTCTTAATCGTCATGGAGTTTATCCAATGGTCAAAAGACAATGATATTCCTGTAGGACCAGGGCGTGGCTCTGGTGCGGGTTCATTGGTGGCTTATGCACTAAAAATTACCGATTTGGATCCCCTTGAATTCGATCTTCTTTTTGAGCGTTTCTTAAACCCAGAACGTGTTTCCATGCCCGATTTCGACGTCGACTTCTGTATGGATGGACGCGATCGTGTTATCGATCATGTGGCAGAAACTTATGGTCGTGGTGCGGTATCACAAATTATTACTTTTGGTACCATGGCGGCCAAAGCAGTAATTCGAGATGTGGGTCGCGTATTAGGCCATCCTTATGGCTTTGTGGATCGTATCTCGAAAATGATTCCCCCTGATCCCGGCATGACTTTAGCCAAGGCTTTTGAGGCTGAACCACAGTTACAAGTGGCATATGATTCAGATGAAGAAGTCAAAGCCCTAATTGATATGGCGCGTAAGCTAGAGGGGGTCACGCGAAATGCGGGTAAACACGCGGGTGGCGTGGTAATTTCCCCTTCTTTGATTACAGACTTTGCGCCACTTTATTGTGACAACGAGGGGCTTCATCCGGTTACTCACTTCGATAAAAATGATGTGGAATATGCAGGTTTAGTGAAGTTTGACTTCTTAGGTTTGCGTACACTCACCATTATCAAATGGGCTTTGGATATGATTAACGCTCGCCTTGCTCGTGAAGGCAAACCGCCAGTCGATATTGCTGCTATTCCATTGGATGATCCCGAATCCTTTGATTTACTGAAACGGTCTGAAACGACCGCTGTATTCCAGTTGGAATCTCGCGGAATGAAAGATTTGATTAAACGCCTGCAGCCAGACTGTTTTGAAGATATTATCGCGTTGGTGGCGTTATTCCGACCAGGCCCATTACAATCTGGCATGGTGGATAACTTTATTGACCGTAAACATGGTCGAGAAGAGGTGTCTTATCCTGACGCAAACTATCAACATGAAAGCCTTAAACCGATTTTAGAGCCAACTTACGGTATTATTTTGTACCAAGAACAAGTCATGCAGATTGCTCAGGTGCTAGCGGGTTATACTCTTGGTGGTGCAGACTTATTACGTCGTGCGATGGGTAAGAAAAAGCCGGAAGAAATGGCGAAACAGCGCTCTGTGTTTAAAGAAGGCGCGGAAAAAAATGGCGTTGATGGCGAGCTTTCTATGAAGATTTTCGACTTGGTGGAAAAATTTGCCGGCTATGGTTTCAATAAATCGCACTCTGCCGCTTACGCATTAGTATCTTACCAAACCCTTTGGCTGAAAACCCATTTCCCTGCTGAGTTTATGGCAGCAGTAATGACCTCGGAAATGGATAATACGGATAAAATTGTCGGCTTATACGATGAATGTTTACGTATGGGCTTAAAAGTTACCCCACCGGATATTAACGTAGGAAAACATCATTTCAGCGTGAATGAAAATGGTGAAATTGTTTATGGCATCGGCGCCATTAAAGGTGTGGGTGAAGGTCCGATTGAGGCACTGATTACCGCTCGTAATGAAGGTGGGATTTTCAGAGATTTATTTGATTTATGTGCTCGCGTTGATTTGAAGAAAATTAACCGTCGTACTTTTGAAAGTCTGATTATGTCGGGCGCATTTGATAAGTTAGGGCCACATCGTGCGGCGTTATCTAAGAATCTAGAAGATGCACTCAAAGCCTCTGATCAGCATGCAAAAGATGAGGCCATGGGACAAGCCGATATGTTCGGTGTGCTGACAGAAACACATGAAGAAGTGGAAAATGCTTACGCTCATACGCCACCTTACACAGAAAAACAAATTTTAGATGGTGAGCGCGAAACCCTTGGTTTGTATTTAAGCAGCCACCCGGTGAGTCGTTATTTAAAAGAGCTCTCTCATTATAGTTCTACGCGATTAAAAGATCTCACGCCAAACCGCCGTGGGCAAATTAGTACGGCAGCCGGTTTGTTGGTGTCAACTCGCTTTGCGACAACGAAAAAAGGTAATCGAATTGGTATCGCAACCATAGATGACCGTTCGGGACGTTTAGATTTAACCATATTCGGTGAAAGCTTAGACCAATTTGGTGAGAAACTGCAAAAAGACACGGTTGTAGTGGTATCTGGCCAAGTGAGTTTTGATGATTTTTCAGGTGGATTAAAAATGTCGGTACGGGATTTGATGACCTTGGATGAGGCGCGTTCCCGTTATGCGAAATCTTTGGCTATCAGTTTGTCTGAGGAGCAGATTAGCCCAAGTTTTATTAAGAAATTGAAAGAAATGTTAGAACCGGTTAGTGGCGGTACTTTACCAATTAACGTATATTATCAAAGCGCAAAAGGTCGTGCGTTATTGCGTTTAGGGATTCAATGGTCGATTACACCAACGGATGAGATTCTAACAGAGTTGGTGAATTTGCTCGGTGAAGATGCGGTAGAGCTAGAATTCGGTTAATATTCCAGTAAAAGTGCGGTCAAAAAATCAGTGTTTTTTTAACCGCACTTGGGCTATGTAAACAAAGCGAGAGATAAAATGGAAAAAATCATTATTGATGCAGACAGATTTTTACGCACCATTTCACGTATTTCCCATGAAATTATTGAAAAGCACCAAGATTTCGATAATGTGATTTTAGTTGGGGTGAAACGTCGAGGTGCAGAAATTGCTGAATTGATTCAACGTCGAATTGAAGAGTTGAATGGTGTCAGTCTCCCAATGATGGAATTGGATATCACGTTTTACCGCGATGACCTAGAGTATGTTGAACCTGAAAATCCAACTCCTGTGTATAGTGGTGCTTCAAGTTATATGAATATTCAGGGTAAAGAAGTCATTTTGATCGATGATGTGCTCTTTACCGGTAGAACTATTCGTGCTGCGATGGATGCGTTAACGGATTTTGGTCGAGCAGCTAAAATTGAATTGGTGATTTTAGTCGATCGTGGACACCGTGAATTGCCTATTCGGGCCGATTATGTGGGTAAAAATGTGCCGACTTCCCGTGATGAGCAAGTTCAGGTGCGTACATTAAAATATGATGGTTGTTATGAAGTGGCGTTATTGCCCAAATAACGATCAGCCTATTGTGAACCTTTGATAAAATTGATAATCTAACGAGCATTATCCTATTATTTTTTAAGACAACTAAAATGAAAAAATCAATGTTAAAATCTTTTTTATTTGCCATGATCGGTCTGTTTACTTTTTCTCAAGTACAAGCAGAAGAACGTGTTGTGGCGACCGTAAATGGCACACCAATTTTACAAAGCCAAGTGAATGCTGTAATGGGCAAGAAAGGTAGCCAACGTGTCGAATTAGATAAGATTATTGATGATATGCTGACTGATAAGGCTATCAAGGAATCAGGCGTAAAAGTAAACCAAGCGGAAGTAAACCGTATCGTAGAAGATATTGCGGCAAAAAATGGTTTAACTTATGGTCAATTCTTAGA
>JABZOY010000119.1:0-4169 GCA_015255025.1 Haemophilus sp. | reverse complement strand
TTTAAAATAGACCGCGCTTTAAGCATTTAAAGTGCGGTTATTTTTTTAAGGCTTTTAAAGTTGTGCTAAAAGCCATGCCATTGGACTATTTCTTTAGTATAATTTGCAACTATTTCCGTTTGTTGTAATCAAAATACTGCAAAAACCAAATTTGAGATATTTATGAATAAATATTTGATTTCACTAGATAAAGATGTTCAGCGTCGTGAGCTGTTTTTTGCTCAACCGGATACAGCAGATTTCGTTGTATTTTCAGCGATTAATACCATGCAAAAAGAGTGGGATGAATTGGCAGAAGTATTCAATCCAACGAAGTTTGAACAGCATTATGGACGCAACGTCACAAAAGGCGAAATTGGTTGCACATTAAGTCATTTAGCGGTTTATCGTCAGATCGTAGAAGATCAAAATGTGGCGGAAAATGACTATGCTTTAGTCTGTGAAGATGATGCGTTATTTAATGCTAATTTATCGCCAAAAACGATCGCACTTTTAACCGAAAAATGTGATGCGGATATTGTATTAATCGGGCAGTCAAAAATTGCGGAATTTAATGATGTAGAATTAGAAATTAATTATCCAACCACTTTTTCATTCTTGCGCCAAACAATTGGTGATGTCACCGTGGCTTATCCATATAAAAGTTATTTTGCAGGCACAGTGGCATACTTAATTAAAAAATCAGCGGCGCGTGTATTTTTAAAACAACTCGAACAAGAAAAACCGTTTTGGCTTGCTGACGATTTCTTGCTATTTGAAACCCAATTCCAGATTAATAACAATGTGGTTCGTCCGCTTGTAGCGATTGAAAATCCACAATTAGTGAGTAATTTGGAAGCGATTCGTGGTTCAAAATCTAATAATTTAGTGAAGAAATTAATTAAATATCCACTCAAAAAAATCTTAGCAGTGAAAAAGAATTTAGGAAAATAACGTAAAAATGACCGCACTTTTTAATCTTTTTTATCTTTACGATCCTTGGCTGTTTCATGTTGTACGAATGTCATTCGTCGCAGGTTTAGTGGCATTAGCTGTATTGGCTTATCAGTATCTAAAAAAGCAGAAGCCACAAGGTATCACTTTACCCGTGGATAGTTTAGCCGTTATCATTGGGCTGATTGCATTCAGTGTGATTCCGCTTTTAGTTAACGGTACGCGAGATTTTTCTGTCATCACCATGTATGTGAAAGAGCTGATTTTATTTATCTTTGGTGTGGGACTTTATAATGCCTTCTATACCAATGTAAATGGACAACAACGAGTCGTGCGAGATTTGCAAATTGGTGTTGTGGTGCAATTTACAGTGGGCATCATTGGCTTGCTCGGTGCATCATTTATGATCGATTTCTTGCTTTCGACCAATGCGGTGTTACCTGCACGTTTTTATGGTTCAGAGCAGGAATATCGCTTATATAACATCACCGCAACCGCCTTTTTCCAACTGAGTTTATTCTATTTAATGCTGTTGCATTTCTTACTGGCTTACAACGCTAAACATAATACACTTCCAAGTATTTTAGTGTTTTTTATGTTATGTATCGGATTAATTTCAGGACGTACATTCCTTCTGTTATCGGTTGTGAGCATTTTAGTGTATTTCAAATGGCGTTATGTTCCATCACTCATTGCATTTGCTATTTTGGTATTGTTATTGGCGTATTTCTTACCAGAAAATCCTTATGTGGCACATGCTTTAGAACCCGTGATCAACTTATTACACGGTGCAGGATTTGTCAGTTCTTCAACCGATACCTTGATGAAAAACCACCTGTTCATGCCAACGCTTAAACAGTTTATTTATGGTGATGGCATGTATATGACAGGGCAGTTGGAAGTCGGCCGTTATTATGGTCATACGGATTCCGGTTTCTTACGCCAAATTCTTTATGGTGGCGTGTCTTATGCTTTAGTGTGTTTTGCCGTGACATTCTATTTTGTGCGTAAAGTCGCCTTAAACTGGTTTGATGGCAGCTGGAAATTTATCCTTTCTGCCTTTGTGATTTTAGCATTCTGTAACATCAAAGCGGATACCTTTGCTTTCCCAGGCATTATGTTTGTCATGTTGATGTTCTTATCGCTTTTCGGTACTCACGGTAAACAACTTATTTTATTTAAACAAAAGGAGCCGAAAGATGTTTAGTATCATCGTGCCTTCTTATAATCGGAAAGAAGAAATTCCTGCCTTATTGGAAAGTTTAACCAAGCAAACTACCTATAATTTTGATGTGGTGATTGTGGATGATTGCTCGAAAGAACCCGTTGAAGTGACACAATCGTATCCATTTGCAGTTAAAGTTATTCGTAACGAAACCAATCAAGGCGCGGCAGAAAGCCGCAATATCGGAGCAAGAAATGCCGATAATGAATGGTTGTTATTCCTTGATGACGATGATCGTTTTGCAAATGATAAATGTCAGAAATTAGCTGATGTGATTGCTGAGCATACTGATGTTAACTTTGTTTATCATCCAGCTAAATGTGAAATGGTGAATGAAGGTTTTAGCTATGTAACCAACCCAATTGAGCCGCAAGAGATTAGCGTAGAGCGAATTTTACTGGCGAATAAAATCGGTGGTATGCCAATGATTGGGGTGAAAAAAGATCTGTTTTTAAAAATCGGCGGATTATCGACCGCACTTCGTTCATTGGAAGACTATGATTTCTTGTTGAAGCTTGTGCAAGATCCAACGTTTAAAGCGTACAAAGTGGCTGAGCCGTTGACTTATTGTACGTTCCATACCAAGCGTTCTAGCGTATCAACGGATACGACTAATACGCAAAAAGCGATTGATTATATCCGTGAACATTATGTGAAAACGGCAGAGCAAGAAAAGAATTTTGCCATCAACGCACAATATATGTTGGCTTACCCACATATAATGAATTTATCCCGTAAAGCGGCTTTTTACTATTTTGAGATTTTTAAATTAACGAAAAGTATTAAGCAGCTAGTGATTGCCTTTGTGGTTCTAATTTCACCTAAATTGGCAATTAATTTGAAACGGTTTATGTAGTTCGAATGAGAAAGAATATATTAGTCATCTCTATATTGATGCTTTTCTTTGTAGTAACGTTAATTCATTCTTGTAGCCCTAATGCTCAAAAACAAGATTTTAGAGAAAAGGCAGGGATTCGATTACTTTCAGCAATCTATAAAGAAAAGCTATCATCAAAGATAATAAAAATGGAGAGTTTTAAATATTATAAGATAGATATATTACTTTCTGGCGATAAAGAACAATATACTGAACTTGTGAAGAAGAATGGGTATGTAGCTATTAGTAATGGCTATTTTTGTAAAGATAGAAATTTAATAAAAATCTATGATAGTAATGAAGGCGTATGGTTAAAGTACAATTATTCAGATGATCATTGCCTTAATGTTAATTAATTTGTAATAGCTGTAGAGAGAATCTCTACGAGAGAGAAGTATGAAATTTTCAGTTTTAATGTCCTTATATATTAAGGAAAACCCACAATATTTAAGAGAATGTTTTGAAAGTTTAGTGGCTCAAACCCATCCAGCAGATGAGATCGTGTTGGTGTTTGATGGTGCGGTAACGCCAGAATTGGAAGCTGTGGTTTCTGAATTCGAAACAAAATTACCCTTAAACTTAGTGAAGCTGCCAAAAAATTTAGGCTTAGGTAAAGCGCTTAATGAAGGTTTGAAACATTGTTCACACGATTGGGTATTCCGTATGGATACCGATGATATTTGTGTGCCGGAGCGTTTTGCGAAACAAGTAGCGTTTATTGAGCAACATCCGGATACAATTATTTTCGGTGGGCAGATTGCTGAGTTTGGCGAAAATATTCAAGACATCGTGGCATATCGTAACGTGCCGACTGAAGCACAAGATATCGTTAAATTTACCCAAAAACGTTGTCCGTTCAATCACATGACGGTGGCATATCAAAAAAGTGCGGTCATTAATTGTGGTGGATATGAGGATTTACAGGAAGATTATTACCTGTGGATTAAGCTTGTGGCGCAAGGACAAAAAGTGGCAAACTTACCAGACATTTTAGTTTATGCCCGCGTGGGTAATGGCATGGTAGGGCGTCGTCGTGGTTTAAACCAAGCGAAAGCAGAATGGCGTTTATTTAAATTGAAACATCGCTTAGGTATTCAAGGCTTATTTTCAGGCCTATTCACCTTTGCCTTACGT
>JABZOY010000118.1:0-4201 GCA_015255025.1 Haemophilus sp. | reverse complement strand
CATCGAAGTTATCGTACGTCAAATGTTACGTAAAGCAGTCATTACGAAAGCTTATGACAGCGAATTCCTTGAAGGGGAACAAGTTGAAGTGGCTCGCGTGAAAATTGTTAACCGTAAACGTGAAGCGGAGGGTAAACCACCAGTTGAATTCGAACGTGAATTACTTGGTATTACCAAAGCGTCATTGGCGACAGAATCCTTCATTTCTGCGGCATCGTTCCAAGAAACCACTCGCGTGCTTACTGAAGCAGCAGTGGCGGGTAAACGTGATGAATTACGCGGCTTGAAAGAGAACGTAATCGTAGGTCGTTTAATCCCAGCTGGTACTGGTTTTGCGTATCACCAAGGTCGTCACAAAAAACGTATTGTAGACGATGTTGTGATTAAATTGTCTGAAGACGATGAAGCAGCAATTGCTGATGAATTCGTGATGACAGCAGATGATGCAACAACTAACTTAGCAGAAATGCTTAATATGGCAGATGATGCAGAGTAATCGCTAATTGCTAAAAAAGAAAACCCGAGTTTAGGCTCGGGTTTTTTATTATCTTAATACAGAAAGTGCGGTCAGTTTTTGATGCGTTTTTCGTTTGGAAAAGTATCGTAAAAATGACCGCACTTTCTTTTCATCAATAAAAAAGCCACCTTATCGGTGGCTTTGAAATATTTTGCTTAAGCTAAGATTACCAACCTTTTACAACACCATCTTTAAAGTGTTTTTTCGCTTCTTGGTAAACTTCTTCAGTTTGGTATGCTTTCACGAAATCTTGGATCGCTTTGCTGTCTTTGTTATCAGTACGCGCAACGATGATGTTTACGTATGGAGAATCTTTATCTTCCACGAATACACCGTTATCTTGTGCATTTAAGCCAACTTGACCCGCATAAGTGTTATTTACAATCGCAAGATCAACATCATCTAATGCACGAGCTGCAACAGAGGTATCCACTTCAGAAATTTTTAAGTTTTTCGGATTTTCAACGATATCTGCGACAGTTGAAAGAAGATCGTTAGAATTTTTAAGTTTGATTAAACCTTGTTTCTCAAGAAGGATTAATGCACGACCACGGTTTGATGGGTCATTTGGTACAACAACTTTCGCGCCATCTTTTAATTCATTTACATTTTTGATGGTTTTAGAATAGCCAGCAAGCGGGTAAACAAAGGTGTTACCAACGATCACTAAGTTGTTTAAGTTTTTCGCTTTTACATCTTCATCTAAGTAAGGTTTGTGTTGCATTGCATTAGCATCTAAATCACCTTTAGATACAGCAGTGTTTGGTAATGCGTAGTCATTGAATAAAACAAATTCAACATTTAAGTTGTATTTATCTTTTGCCACTTTTGCAGCGGTTTCGGCTACTTGGTGCTCAGGACCTGCCATTACACCAACTTTGATTGATGTTGCAGCCGGCGCAGTTGATGCAGCATCTGCTTTTTTATCTTCTTTACAACCTGTTAATACTAATGCTGACGCAATAGCGGTGATAGCAAATAAGTTTTTTAATTTCATGTTTTTTCCTTGTTGTGAATAAAATGGTATAGAAAATAATTAACGGTGATCCACTCGTTTTGCGAGTGTGTCGCCTAATTTTTGACTGAGCATCACGATAATCACGATAACAATCGTTGCTGCCCAAGTTACTGATGGCATATTACGATAGACACCATAGTTAATGGCGAGACTTCCTAAGCCGCCACCGCCTTGCGTTCCCGCCATTGCGGTATAGCCAATTAATGTCACGAAAGTGAGCGTAATAGCATTAATGAGCGTAGGTAGGGATTCAGGCAAATAGAATTTACGAATAATTTGCCAATTGGTTGCACCCATGGCTTTTGCTGTTTCAGTCAAACCGGTTGGAATCTCAAAAAGCGCATTACTCGTAAGACGTGCAAAAAATGGCGTTGCGGCTGCACTTAATGAGACAATCGCTGCATTAGAACCAATACTACCGCCAGGAAGTAACCAACTGGTAAGCGGAATTAAAGCGAGTAATAAAATAATATAAGGAATTGAACGTCCGATATTAATAATGACGTTTAAAAACGCATTGAGCTTTTTGTTTTCTAAAATCGCCCCTTTATTGGTTAAAAAGGTTAAAAAACCCAGTGGTAAGCCTAATAAAGCGGCAATTAATGTCGATAATACTGACATATAAATTGTTTCAACGGTCGATACCGTTAATAAACTCGCAAAATTATCGGGGAATTGTTGGCTAAATGTTGCCCATAAATCATTGAACATAGCCTAGCACCTCTACTCGAACGTTATTTTCCATTAAATAAACTTTGGCTTGCGTAATCGCATCTTCATCACCTTCAACCTCCGCAATGGTAAAGCCAAATTTTACCCCACCGGCATAATCAATTTGTGATGTTAAGATACTGAGTTCCACGCCAAATTTTTTCGATGCTTGAGAAAGTAATGGCGCATCGACGGAACGACCAGTAAATTCAAATTTGATGATCGGATACGATTTGGCATGTTTTGGTGTATCAGATAAATTTTCTAAATATTCTTCCGGCAACGTAATGTGGAAAGTCGAACTGATAAATTCTTGGGCCAATTCTGTTTTCGGATTAGAGAAAATTTCGCTAACCGTGCCTTGTTCAATCAGACGACCTTTATCAATCACGGCAACTTGATCGCAGATGCGTTTAACCACTTCCATTTCATGGGTAATAAGAAGAATGGTGATACCTAAAGTGCGGTTGATTTCTTTTAATAATTTTAGAATGGATTGGGTTGTTGCCGGATCTAATGCGCTAGTCGCTTCATCACAAAGTAAGACTTTTGGATCGCTTGCAAGTGCACGAGCAATCGCTACTCGTTGTTTTTGACCACCAGAGAGATTAGCAGGATACACATTATGTTTATCACTTAATCCAACAAGTGCTAAAAGTGCGGTCGTTTTTTCTTGAATTTCTGCTTTCGATTTATTTTCTAACTCAAGTGGCAATGCTACGTTTTCAAAAACGGTTCGAGAGGTTAACAAATTAAAATGTTGGAAAATCATGCCAATTTGGCGGCGTGTTTTCACTAATTCAGCGTCAGAAAGTTGAGTTAGATCCACATCATCGATGATTACAGCACCGTGAGTCGGTCTTTCTAATAAGTTTACACAACGGATAAGCGTACTTTTGCCTGCGCCAGATGCTCCAATGACACCGCAAATCTGCCCCTTCGGCACATGTAATGAAACATTATCAAGTGCGGTCAGTTTTTTATCCGGAAGTGTAAAAATCTTCGTAATGTTATTTAGCTTAATCATATAAGCCCTTGTTCTCAGTTAATATTTGAATTTCATTTGTATTCTAGACGTCTAGAATGCTGTGTCAATATCTTAGGAGATCTTTTTTAGACGGATCGGTTATGACTTATTATTGCTTATATTAAGGATAAAAGGGATAATTTTGTCTTAAGAAAAAGATAAATGAGAAAATATATGAAGAAAGCTGTTTTTTTAGATCGTGATGGCACTTTAAATATCGACCATGGTTATGTACATAAAATTGATGATTTCCAATTTATTGAAGGCAGTATTGATGCATTAAAAGCATTAAAGGAAATGGGATATCTTTTGGTTTTAGTGACCAATCAATCAGGCATTGCTCGTGGATATTTTTCAGAAGATCAGTTTTTACAACTGACAGAATGGATGGATTGGTCGTTAGCTGATCGTGGTGTGGATTTAGATGGTATCTACTATTGTCCTCATCATCCAGAAGGGAAAGGTGAATATAAAGAAGACTGTGCATGCAGAAAACCGAAATCAGGTATGTTACTAGAGGCAATTAAAGCGCTGAAAATCGATCCGGCACAATCTATTATGGTTGGCGATAAGATTGAAGATCTTAAAGCAGGCATTGGCGCAAAAGTGAAAACGAATATTTTAGTGCGAACAGGTAAACCTATTACTGAAGAGGGTGAGAATCTCGCTGATTATGTTTTGGATTCCATTGCAGATTTGCCAAGAATAGCAAAACGATTAATTAAGTAACAAAAATGATCTATTTTTTGTTCGAATAGGCGAAAAGATCTTCAACTAAGAAAAAATTTACATTTTTTTACAAAAAGATCTTGCAAAGAATTCTGAAGGTCTTATAATACGCCCCGCACAACGACGCGCTGTTGTGAAGCTTTATAAAACCGGTGCGTCGTTGTTTTTTGCTCTTTAACAATGTATCAGACAATCTGTG
>JABZOY010000117.1:0-4235 GCA_015255025.1 Haemophilus sp. | reverse complement strand
TCTCCAATGAGTTGATTTAACAAATTACATACTTTACTGATATGATCATTTGGGATTATGAGAGTTTTCATTTTAAAACTCCTCCTTATCAAAGGGTTAATCACATACGACTAAACCAACAAGTACTTCTCAAAGTAGTTATATCATAACCAACTAAGTGTGACGAATATAAAAAATCAAATTTGTGAGAGAGATCGCAAATGTAAAATTTATTTATTGATAAACAACAAGATAAATATAAATAAGTTTATAGTTTAATATTTATTCCACTAAAACTTTTTCAAATTCCAGGAGTAAAAATGACAGTAGGACTCGTTCTTGAAGGTGGCGGCATGAGAGGTATGTTTACTGCAGGCGCCCTTGATACCCTCATGGAGCAAAACATTCAAATAGATAAAATTATTGGCATTTCTGCAGGTGCATTATTTGGCATCAATTATGCATCCAACCAAAAAGAAAGAGCATTGAGATATAACCTAAAATATCTTAAAGATAAACGTTACATGGGATTTCATAGTCTTTTTACAACGGGCAATATTATCAATAAAGATTTCGCTTTCTATGATCTCCCCTTTAATCTCGACCCTTTTGATCAAAATGAATTTGAGAAATCTCACATTGATTTCTATTTAGCCGCCACAAACATTGAGAATGGTAAAGCAGAGTATTTCAAAATTAAAAATGTTTTCGAAGAAATGGAATACTTCAGAGCAACCTCAGCGATGCCTTTCGTCTCACAATGTGTGGAAATTAATGGACGAAAATATCTGGACGGAGGAATAGCTGATAGTATTCCATTTGAAAAAGCACAAGAGCTCGGTTGTGATAAAATCATCGTTGTTTTAACTCAACCTATCGACTACCGTAAAACAAAATCCTCTTCTTTTTTATTCAAGCTTTTTTATCGCAAATATCCACACTTAGTTAAAACCTTAGAAAATCGCTACCGCACTTATAATGAACAAGTAGAAGAAATCATTCGCTTAGAAAAAGAAAATAAAATCTTTGTGATTCGCCCAAATGTCTCACTCAATATAGGTCGATTAGAACGAGATGAAACTAAAATAAGAACTGTATATGAACTGGGTGAAAAAATTCTCGAAGCACAAATTCAAGATCTAAAAAAATACTTAAGAATTTGATTTTAAATAAACTATTTCTCAAGTTTGGAATCTAGTTCACATTTTTTCATCAAGGAAAAAATTTTCTCTTGATACTGTACATCAATACAGATATAATCTAGCCAAATTTAGATAACTCTATTCAAGAAGGTTTTATATGGCAACTCAAGAAGAAAAGCAAAAAGCACTCGCGGCAGCACTTGGTCAAATTGAAAAGCAATTCGGTAAAGGCTCAATTATGAAATTGGGCGATACTCAAGCCCTTGATGTTGAATCTGTTTCAACGGGTTCTTTAGGTCTTGATGTCGCTCTTGGTATTGGTGGTTTACCAATGGGTCGTATTGTTGAAATTTTTGGACCTGAATCTTCTGGTAAAACAACCTTAACTTTATCTGTTATCGCTCAAGCTCAAAAAGTCGGTAAAACCTGTGCGTTTATCGATGCGGAGCATGCACTTGATCCTATTTATGCAGCAAAACTTGGCGTTGATGTGAAAGAACTTTTAGTTTCCCAACCTGACAATGGTGAACAAGCTCTTGAAATTTGTGATGCATTAGTTCGTTCTGGTGCTGTAGATGTGGTCATTGTGGACTCTGTTGCTGCTCTTACCCCGAAAGCTGAAATTGAAGGCGAAATGGGTGATTCACACATGGGTTTACAAGCACGTTTAATGTCTCAAGCACTACGTAAATTAACTGGTCAAATCAAAAATGCAAACTGTCTCGTTATCTTCATTAACCAAATTCGCATGAAAATTGGTGTCATGTTTGGTAACCCAGAAACTACAACTGGCGGTAATGCACTAAAATTCTACTCTTCTGTGCGTTTAGATATCCGTCGTACTGGTTCAGTTAAAGATGGAGATGAGGTCATTGGTAATGAAACTCGTGTTAAAGTAGTTAAAAACAAATTAGCCGCACCTTTCCGCCAAGTGGATTTCCAAATTCTTTACGGAGAAGGGATTTCCAAAGCTGGAGAATTAATTGAACTCGGAGTTAAACACAAACTTGTTGAGAAATCTGGTGCATGGTATGCATACAACGGTGAAAAGATTGGTCAAGGGAAAGCTAACGCAATGAAATGGTTAAACGAAAACCCTGCAAAATCCGACGAACTTGAAGCGAAACTTCGTGCTGAATTAGTCGCTAACCCAGAGCAAGCATTAATGGCTGATATTGAACAATCTAATAATGACGCAGAAAGCGATTTCTAATCACTAAAAGTGCGGTCAAATCAAAAGTGACTGCACTTTCCATTTCAACTGTATTTCACCTAAAAGGAATTTCTATGTCTTCTCTTGCTTTGAGCTATGTCGTTAATTTACTTGCTCGACGTGAATATAGCGAATTTGAACTACGCAATAAAATGCAGGAAAAAGCTTTTACAGAAGATGAGATCGATGAAACAATAGCTCACTGTCAGAAAAAAAACTGGCAAAATGATAAACGATTTACTGAAAATTATTTACATGCACGTTCGCAACGTGGATATGGTGCAAATCGTATTAAACAAGAGTTACGTCAACTAAAAGGTGTATCTTCAGACGTCATAAATGAAGTCCTTGTAGAAAGTGAAATTAATTGGACTGAAATCGCAGAAAAGGTTCTACGTAAAAAGTTTCCTAATTATTCAGAACCACAACCAATTAAAAGCAAACAAAAAATTTGGCAGTATATGCTTTCTCATGGGTTTTATTCTGAAGAATTTAGCGATTTTATCGGAAATGGAATAGAAGACTGATGAGCCTAAAGAAATAAATACCTAATACTGTAAAGATTAAACAACCAACTAAATGACTCACTAAAACGAACAATCCATTGCCCCATTCTTCTTTAAAAAAGAGTTCAATCACTTCGCCTGAAAAAGAGGAAAATGTGGTGAGCGCACCAAGAAATCCAGTCACTAAGAATAATCGCCATTCAGGACTAAATTGAGGGAAAGTCCAAAAGGCTGCTAGTAAAATCCCCATCAAAAAGCAGCCAATAAAATTAGCCACAAGTGTACCAAATGCAAGTGAACTAAACAGGGAATTAAGCCATAGACCTAATCCCCAGCGTAAAGAGGCTCCGATCGCTGCACCGGCACTAATCAGAAAAATTGACTGGAACATCTATTTAATACCAAAAATTTCTGCTAAATGTTTGGCCACTGCTTCGTCTTTATTGAACCCGATCTCTTCCAGTTCAGGACAAGCTTCTTTTAAACGAGAATCAGCATTTGCCATCACATAACCTTTACCAACCCAAGAAAGCATTTCAACATCATTCTGGCCATCGCCAAAAGCAATACAATCTTTTAATCCATAATTTCTATTTTCTAATAGATGAGCTAATGCATCACCTTTCGATACATTTTTGTTCATCACCTCTAAGCAAGTTACCGCTGAATAAACAATTGTGGTTTTATCCCCGAAATGTGTTCTAAGATAATCTTCTAGTCCTATTAGATCTTTAGGATCATGAGCAATAAAAAATACTTTTTCAGTTCCTCTTCTATGATGCTTTGTAAAATCAACAACTTCGTACATAAAACCTGAATCCTTATGATATTTTGCTAATTCAGGTACATCTGTATTGATAAACCAACCATCATCTTGATAAGTATTGATACAAATCTTGGTACGATCAAAAGGGATTTTATACAACTCAAGTACGATTTCCTCTGGAAGACTATTGCTATAAATAAGTTTACCTTTCAGGTCGCGAACTCTCGCCCCATTGGAGGTTATCATTACAGCATGCTCCGCACCAATCTTGCCTAAAATAGAAGCAACATCCGTATGATTACGTCCAGTCGCTAAAATAATATCAACACCTTTTTGTTCTAATTTATTCAATACATCAATAGTAAACTCACCAATTACATGATTGGTATTAAGTAGCGTGCCATCAAGATCAGAGACAACGGCTTTAAATGGTAGTTGTTGCATAAAAACACCCGTATAAAAAATGAGTCTGTATCATACCAAAACGACACAATTTTTGACCGCACTTTCTATTATAAAAACAACATTCATTGATAAAAAACAAAAAGGCGTATCTTTCGATACGCCTTCTTAATCTAACTTGTTACAGTTAATACATCAATTATTTGATGATTTTCGCAACAACGCCA
>JABZOY010000116.1:0-4243 GCA_015255025.1 Haemophilus sp. | reverse complement strand
TTTAATACCTGAATTACGTTGGTTAATAATAGCGTCGATTGCTAATGCTGTTTTACCAGTTTGACGGTCACCAATGATTAACTCACGTTGACCACGACCGATTGGCACCATGGCGTCAACCGCTTTATAACCGGTTTGTACAGGCTGATCAACCGATTTACGATCGATAACACCTGGTGCAATGACTTCAACAGGAGAGAAACCATCGTTTTCAATTTCACCTTTACCATCGATTGGTTGACCAAGTGTATTTACCACACGACCTAATAAACCACGACCAACTGGTACTTCAAGAATACGGCCAGTACATTGTACTTCCATACCTTCCGCTAAATCTGCGTAAGGACCCATTACTACCGCACCAACAGAATCACGTTCAAGGTTAAGTGCCATTGCGTAACGGTTGCCTGGTAAGGCGATCATTTCGCCTTGCATCACATCGCTTAAGCCATGAATACGAATAATCCCGTCACTTACAGAAACAATTGTCCCTGTATTACGGGCTTCGCTCACCACGTCAAATTGAGCGATGCGTTTTTTAATCAATTCACTAATTTCAGTTGAATTTAGTTGCATCTTGTATTCCTCTTATAATTGCAACTCATTTGCGAGACGAGCAAGTTGTCCACGACTACTTCCGTCAATCACAAAATCTTCTGTACGAATCACTACACCGGCAATCAGTGAGCTATCTACATTGCAATTTAATTTCACTTTGCGAGCTAATCTTTTTTCCATTGCAGCTGCAATTTTTTCGATTTGTGTTGCATTCAATGGTTGTGCGGAAGTTACTTCAACTTCTGCAATAGCTTGATGTTCTTCCACATAATGTTTAAATTCTTCAAACACGGTAGGAATCGCACTCAAACGCTTATTTTCAGCCATTAACCGAATAAGATTTTGCCCATATTGATCCAATTGTTCGCCACAAATAGAAATTACTGTATCAGCTAATTTCTGTGCAGAAAGAGAACTACTTAAGTAAGCTTTTACCGTTTCATCTTCAGCTACGGCTGCAGCAAAACCTAACATTTCAGTCCATTTTTCAACCGCACTTTGTTCAATGGCAAAGTCGAATGCAGCTTTTGCATAAGGGCGAGCTATTGTAGTTAATTCTGACATAAGCTAAGCCTCTTATAACTCTGCAACTAATTTATCAATAATGTCATTGTTTGCCGCTTCATCAATAGAACGACCCACAATTTTCTCAGCACCCGCTACTGCTAATGAAGCCACTTTAACACGTAATTCTTCTTGAACACGTTTACGTTCTGCTTCTACTTCAGCATAACCTTGAGCAATAATTTTTGCTTTTAGTTCTTCGGCTTCTGCCTTCACTTCGTCTAACACTTCATTGCGACGTTTATTCGCAGCATCTAAAATCTCTTGAGCTTGTACTTTTGCAGCTGAAAGTTCTTGTTCAACAAGATTTTTAGTATCTGCTTGCTCTTTTTTCGCTGCTTCAGCTGACGCTAAGGCGTTCGCAATTTGGCTTTGACGTGTTTCAATCGCATTAATAATTGGTGGCCAAACAAACTTCATACAGAACCACACGAAAAGTGCGAATGCAATAAGTTGACCAATCAATGTTGCATTTAAATTCACAACGTCCTCCTTACTATGCTTGTTTTACGTTGATAAGCAAATAAGGTGATTAGTGTAATAAACCGATGAATGGGTTTGCGAAAATGAAAAGTAATGAAATACCAACAGCAATCATTGCAATCGCATCCAAAAGACCAGCCACGATAAACATTTTAGTTTGTAGGCTAGATGCTAATTCAGGTTGACGAGCAGATGATTCTAAGAATTTACCACCTAAGATCGCAAAGCCGATTGCAGTACCTAATGCAGCAAATGCAAGAAGAATTGATGCACCAATGATTGTCGCTGTAATTACAGTTTCCATAATGTTCTCCAATAGATAGAAGTTAAGTTTAGCCCTAGAGCCGGTTAATAAAAAAATTAATGTTCTGCTTTGTTATAAGCAATACTTAAATAAACCACCGTTAACATCATAAAGATGAATGCTTGTAACGTAATAACCAAAATATGGAAAATAGCCCAAGCTAGGTGTAATGGGATTCCCAATGCTGCAATGGCCACATTTGCAGAG
Source organism: Haemophilus sp. (assembly GCA_015255025.1). Lineage (GTDB taxonomy): Bacteria > Pseudomonadota > Gammaproteobacteria > Enterobacterales > Pasteurellaceae > Haemophilus_D. The sequence goes on along the minus strand of JABZOY010000116.1, from coordinate 2,127 downwards.
TACATCACAGCGATAAGAATAAAGATTAATTCCCCTGCATACATGTTACCGAAAAGACGGAAAGCAAGAGAAATAGGTTTAGCTAATAAAGTTACGGTTTCAAGAATAAAGTTTACAGGAATAAACGCCCAATGATTAAAAGGGTGGAGTGTATATTCTTTAACTAAACCACCAAAACCTTTTGATTTAATTGTATAGAAAAGAATGAGGAAGAATACACAGATTGACATACCTAATGTTGCACTGATGTCTGCTGTTGGTACTGCTCTTAAATAATGAATACCAAAAAGACCGGCAAATTGAGGAAGAAAATCAACTGGGATCAAGTCGATAGCATTCATAATGAATACCCAGCAGAAAATGGTTAAAGCAATTGGTGCTACCACATTACGCGGACCATGAAAGTTTTCTTTCACAATGCCATCAACCCAACCTACAACAATTTCAACCAAACATTGCATTTTGCCTGGTACGCCTGTCGTAGCATTTTTTGCAACACGAGAAAAGATAAACAAGAAAATCACTGCCGATACAATTGAGAAAAAAAGCGTATCGAAGTGAACGTTCCAGAAACCATCACCTGTCTTCAAGAAAGACAAGTGGTGACTAATATATTCGGAAGTTGTTTGTCCAGACATAGTCAACCCTTTGTAGAAAAAATTAAGATCTATTTAACAAAAACGGAATAAAATTATTCAACGCTAATGCTATAAAAAAACCAACAAAAAACAAAATAAAATGTGAGATAGCAAACCATTTAAAGGACACCCCCACAAGCACAATCGTTAGCATAAACTTTAACGCTTCACCACGATAAAATGCCGTTAATTTTGTTGAAAAATCTTGTTTGCGAAAAAAAACAATATAAGCAAAAGCACAAAATGGTATAAAAGCACTGATAAATCCTAAACTAAAATCTACCGCACTTTCACCTTGCCAAATTGCAAGGAATAATCCCAAAACAACAAGACAAACCGACTCAATGATTATCGCCTTTTGATATCGATTTTTAGCCTGTGTTAAAACCTTAGACATTATCTTATTTTTTTAAAATACAAAAACTATCTAATTATACCCGTGCTACAAAGAGTTTCAACTTTTAAACCACTAAAAAATGTTAAACAAATCACACTTTTAAAAAAATATTCACAAAATCGTCACAAAAAAAGTGTGTTTTATCGTAAAACGATTAAATGTCGTTCACCTACAAGCTCAGGGACATGTAAAGTTATCACGTCTTTTATTTCGAATTTTTTGTCTAATTCTTGAACTTCATCTTCGTGATAAATGCCTTTCAAGGCATAAAAATATCCATCTTTCTTTGGCAAATGATGACACCAATCTGTCATATCTTTTAACGAAGCAAATGCACGACTTAATACACCGTCGAATTTTTGTTCAGGTTGGTATTCCTCAACGCGGCTAAGAACAGGTTCTACATTTGTTAGTCCTAACTCACGTACTGCATTTCGAATAAAGCTAATACGCTTACCTAAACTATCTAACAAGACAAATTGCTTGGTAGGATTAATAATGGCTAAAGGCAGGCCTGGCAAGCCTGGACCCGTTCCCACATCAATAAAACGATCCCCTTGTAAATAAGGACTAACAACAATACTATCCAAGATATGTTTCACTAACATTTCCTGAGGATCACGCACAGAGGTTAAATTATAGGCTTTGTTCCATTTATTGAGTAATTGTACTAACTGGATCAGTTGATCTTTTTGTCGATCTGTTAATTGGATTTCAGCTTGAGTCAGTAAATTTTCGAGTTTTGCTTTCATTTTTCTATCTATCTTGTCTGTTTGTCGTCATTCTACTTGAAAATACCTACCTTGAAACATTATTTCTTCTGGCTTGCTAAAATATTCCCTAAATTTTTTTCCAACCAATCCACTAACTCAAACATCTTATTAGAAGCCTCTGTTCCAAATTCTGTTAATGTGTAATCCATGCTGGTAAACACGCTGAAAATGAAGCAGCATTAGCAACAATATTTTCTACGGTTCAACAAAAAATTGCAAAAATTCGTATATAGTCCGTACAGAACTATCTAAATCAGCGGTAAACGTTACATTAAGTGAAGGTTATTAAAACCAAACTTACGAGCTTACAGGATCAACC
>JABZOY010000115.1:0-4315 GCA_015255025.1 Haemophilus sp. | reverse complement strand
CCAATACCATAAATAGCCTGAAGGCCAATTACGATATGGGCATTATTAGGGATATTTACCCCTGCAACACGGACAGCCTTTATATATTGTATTATTTGCCACAACTATCATCTTTTTCTGCTATTTCTATACTGCTTTAGTATTTAGCCCTAAAGAGATGGCTGAAAATTTGAAGAAGAGTGGTGCATTTGTGCCAGGTATTCGCCCAGGTGAGCAAACTTCTAGATATTTGGAAAAAGTGGTACTGAGACTGACATTATTTGGTGCTTTGTATATCACTACAATCTGTCTGATACCTGAATTTTTAACGACAGCATTGAATGTACCTTTCTATTTAGGTGGAACATCTTTGCTTATTTTGGTTGTCGTTACAATGGATTTTAGGACGCAAATCAATTCGTATCGAATGAGTAGTCAGTATGAAGACTTGATGAGTCGTCCAGATATGAAATCTTTGTCACGTAAGTAGGCTTATGGCTAAAGAAGATACCATACAGATGCAGGGTGAAATCCTTGAGACTTTGCCCAATGCAACATTTAAAGTAAAACTGGAAAATGATCATGTAGTACTTGGTCATATCTCTGGAAAAATGCGAATGCACTATATCCGTATTTCTCCAGGTGATAAGGTAACAGTTGAATTAACTCCTTATGATTTAACCCGTGCTCGGATTGTTTTCCGAGCAAGATAAACGATAAAAGGAAATAAAATGCGTGTACAACCTTCTGTAAAGAAAATTTGTCGCAATTGCAAGATTATTCGTCGTAATCGTGTAGTTCGCGTAATTTGTACTGACCCACGTCACAAACAACGTCAAGGTTAAGAAGCTAGTTTTCTTAACTATTGATTTTGTGGTATAGTGACATACTTTGCCCTAAAAAGGAAAAAATATGGCTCGTATTGCAGGGGTAAATATCCCTAATAATGCCCATATCGTAATTGGCCTTCAGGCTATTTATGGTATTGGTGCGACTCGTGCTAAATTGATTTGTGAGGCAGCAAATATTGCTCCTACTACTAAAGCAAAAGATTTGGACGAGGCTCAATTAGACGCTTTGCGTGAGCAAGTTGCTAAATATGAAGTTGAAGGCGATTTGCGTCGTGAAGTAACGATGAGCATTAAACGACTGATGGATATGGGTTGCTATCGCGGCTTCCGTCATCGTCGTGGCTTGCCTTGTCGTGGTCAACGCACTCGCACAAATGCTCGTACCCGTAAAGGTCCGCGCAAAGCGATTGCCGGTAAGAAATAAATTTTAAGGAATTTGATTAATGGCTAAAGCAAACACAGCTTCGCGTGTACGTAAAAAAGTACGTAAAACCGTAAGCGAAGGTATTGTGCACGTTCATGCATCTTTCAACAATACCATCATTACAATCACTGACCGTCAAGGCAATGCATTGTCTTGGGCTACCTCTGGCGGCGCTGGTTTTAAAGGTTCTCGTAAAAGTACACCATTTGCAGCACAAGTTGCAGCAGAAGCAGCTGGTAAAGTTGCCCAAGAGTATGGCGTTAAAAATTTAGAAGTCCGCATTAAAGGCCCTGGCCCTGGTCGCGAATCTTCTGTACGTGCTTTAAACGCTCTTGGTTTCAAGATTACCAGCATTACTGACGTTACCCCGTTGCCTCATAACGGTTGCCGTCCGCCTAAAAAACGTCGTATTTAATATTGGAGTGATTTAAAACATGGCACGTTATATTGGCCCTAAATGTAAATTAGCACGTCGCGAAGGTACGGATCTGTTTTTGAAGAGTGCACGTCGCTCTTTGGATTCAAAATGTAAAATGGATTCTGCACCTGGTCAGCACGGTGCGAAAAAACCACGTTTGTCAGACTACGGTTTGCAATTGCGTGAAAAACAAAAAATCCGTCGTATTTATGGCGTGTTAGAACGCCAATTCCGTCGTTACTTTGCGGAAGCTGATCGTCGTAAAGGTTCTACCGGTGAATTGCTGTTGCAATTGCTGGAGTCCCGTTTGGATAATGTCGTTTATCGTATGGGTTTTGGCTCTACCCGCGCTGAAGCACGTCAATTGGTTTCTCATAAAGCTATCGTTGTAAACGGTCAGGTTGTTAATATCCCTTCTTTCCAAGTTAAAGCAGGCGATGTTGTAGCTGTTCGTGAAAAAGCTAAGAAACAAGTACGTATCCAAGAGGCATTGAGCTTGGCTACTCAAATTGGCTTGCCAAGCTGGGTATCTGTTGATGCCGACAAATTGGAAGGTGTATTCAAAAATATGCCGGATCGCTCAGAATTGTCTGGCGATATTAATGAACAGCTGGTGGTAGAGTTCTACTCTAAATAATGCTAGCTCAATGAGGGACAGTTAAATGCAAAATAGCACAACCGAATTTTTGAAACCTCGTCAAATCGATGTAGATACTTTGTCTTCCACTCGGGCCAAGGTGTCTATGCAGCCATTTGAACGTGGTTTTGGTCATACTTTAGGTAATGCTTTGCGTCGTATCTTACTGTCATCCATGAATGGCTTTGCCCCAACTGAAGTAGTTATTTCCGGCGTATTGCACGAATACTCTACTATTGATGGTGTTCAGGAGGATGTTGTTGACGTTCTCTTGAACATTAAAGGTATCGTATTCAAGCTTCACGGTCGTAACCAAGTTCAGTTGACTTTGAAGAAAACAGGTGCCGGTGCAGTTGTAGCCGATGATATTGATTTGCCACACGATGTGGAAATCATCAATCCTGAACATGTTATTTGCCACTTGGCTGACAATGGCCAAATCGACATGGAAATTAAAGTAGAGCAAGGTCGTGGTTATCAGTCTGTTTCAGGCCGTCGCGTATTGCGTGATGAGAACAAACAGATTGGTGCGATTCAGTTGGATGCGAGCTTTTCGCCCATCAGTCGTGTTAGCTTTGAAGTTGAACCTGCACGCGTAGAGCAACGCACGGATTTGGATAAATTGGTTTTGGATATTGAAACCAATGGTTCTATTGATCCGGAAGAGGCTGTACGTAGTGCCGCACGTATCTTAATTGACCAAATGTCTATTTTTGCAGATCTGCAAGGTACTCCGGTTGAAGAGGTTGAAGAAAAAGCACCTCCTATCGATCCTATCTTGCTGCGTCCTGTAGATGATTTGGAATTAACCGTACGTTCAGCTAATTGTCTGAAAGCTGAAGATATTTACTATATTGGCGATTTGATTCAACGTACTGAAACCGAGCTTCTCAAGACCCCTAATTTGGGTCGTAAATCTTTGAATGAGATCAAAGAAGTGTTGGCCTCTAAAGGTCTGACATTAGGTTCCAAATTAGAAGCTTGGCCGCCTGTAGGCTTAGAAAAGCCGTAAGTTTGAAGATTAAAGGATAATGACATGCGTCATCGTAATGGCAACCGCAAATTAAACCGTACTAGCAGCCACCGTGCTGCGATGCTGCGCAATATGGCGAATTCCTTGTTGACTCACGAAACCATCGTGACAACTTTGCCTAAAGCAAAAGAATTGCGCCGCGTAGTTGAGCCCTTGATTACCTTGGGCAAAAAACCTTCTTTGGCAAACCGTCGTTTGGCTTTTGACCGCACTCGCGATCGTGATGTTGTAGTTAAATTGTTTGACGAATTGGGTCCACGCTTTGCTGCTCGTAACGGCGGCTATGTTCGTGTACTGAAATACGGTTTCCGTAAAGGCGACAATGCTCCTTTGGCATTGGTTGAATTGGTTGATAAAGCAGCTGATTCTGCTGAATAAGCACATTAATATGAAAGCACTACCTGTTTAGGTGGTGCTTTTTTATTTGGATGGCCCCTTTCTCATTTCGCAGTGCTACAATAAACAGCGACTGATTATGTTGTGTCTCAGAGTTGTAGCTCCCTTTCTCATTTCGCAGTGCTACAATAATTCGTTTTTCCTTGTACGGATTAAACGGGTTGTAGCTCCCTTATATATTTCGCTCCATCGAGGGGCGCAATTTTTTACACTTCTTATAGAACTTTAAGCCCCTTTAACTCTAGCCAGTGAAGGGGCTTTCTTATGTGCATCGCATTTTATACAGTCAATTCAGATAGTTTTTACAGTTTTGAAGAACAAAGAGCCGTTATCGTCCGCGTTTTCAAAGATGATGAGCTTGTAGAAACCGTTTCATTTCCTATTACAAATCCCAAACAAAAATATAAAACAGAAAAACAGGCTGAAGAGTATGGCCGTCTTGCTGTCCGTTCTATTTTGAACCAATGGGAGGCAGACGCATGAGAGCCGAAGAGAGAGCAGAAACGGCGGGGGCGTGTGGGGGCGCGCCTTGCGCGCCGCAAACGGCCCCGCCGTTGAATGCCCCCCCTAGGCTAAT
>JABZOY010000114.1:0-4335 GCA_015255025.1 Haemophilus sp. | reverse complement strand
TAGTACACCTAATGAGAAAGAAACTACTGCCGCGAACCCCACACCAATTAAGGTAAGTTGTAATGTGATTGGGAAAGATTTCGCTAACATGCTACTAATCGGTAATTCTGGTGGCATCGTTACACCAAAATCCAATACAAGTAAATTACCTAAGAAGCGAAAATATTGAACAAAGAGTGGATCATTTAAGCCATGTGATTCGCGGTAAAGTTGTTTTGCCGCTTCACTAGCACTTTCGCCCAATGCCACCGTAGCAGGATCACCCGGCGTGAATTGAAGCACAACAAAGACGAGCGCGGTTACACCAAGTATCATGACCGGCAAAGCCATCAATCGGCGTAACAATAATCGAAGTATCATTTCCATCTGACCTCTCCTATTCTATTTTGAGAAATTCATTAAATTAAAAATGAAGTGAAATAATCAAATTAAAAAACAAAATGACTTATACAAATCATAATGTTCGCTCTATCCCCTGTCAATCCAAGTACCTCGGGCAAAGTTCAAATCTGTGATCGGCTTCACAAAGATTTTTTTGAAATAAAAGAGAGAGAAAAAATGATTAAAAAACAGAGGAAAAAATGACCGCACTTTGAGATAAAAAGGAAAGAAAAAGGCTGTTGATTACTCAACAGCCTAAACATTAAAAAGTGTTTTTATTTACGGCCCACACCGAGGAAAGATAAACCGGTTGTCGCCAATGGTTGATAGCCTTCAAGGCTGCTATCATCCCATGCTGAAGGCAGTTTACGATGAACAATCGGATAAAGCGGTACTTCAGCCGCAATAATGTTAATCGCTTCTTCCCATGATTTTTTCGCTTCAGCGTGATCTTTTGCTCTCACAGCTGCATTGAGCAATTCTGTCACTTTCGCAAATTCAGGGGTGTTGCTCCAGCGGAAACGACGTTTCGGCCATACATCACCACGATACCACCAGCTTAAAAGCAAGTCTAAGTCATCACCGAACACTGATGGGTCACCTGGAGCGATTGCCACTTCATACACACCTGGATCCACGTTGTTGCTGTATAACGCACCTGATTGTAAGTGTTGTAAAGTCACTTTCACACCTGGAATCTTGTTCCAAGACTCTAAAATTAACGGTGCAGATTCTTTCACCCAGTCATGGTCGGTTGCGAGCAATTCAAATTTAAGCTCAGTCACACCAGCTTCTTTTAGTAATGCTGCTGCTTTTTCCGGATCATAAGGGTATTGAGTTGATGCCTTAATATAATCTGGGTGAGTGGTTTGTAAGTATGATGTTGCAGCTTCCGCATTACCATCAAATACAATATCAACAAGTTTTTCAGTGTTTAAACCATAGTGTAACGCTTGACGTACTTTTGGATTGTTAAACGGCGCTTTTTCACAGTTAAACATTAAGAATAGCAAGCCGAAAGATTGAACAGATTGCACTTGTTGTTTTTTGTTTTTCAAGCGACTAATGTCTAAATAAGGCACACTTTCCATTGCTTGAGTACGTTTAGACTCTTGTGCAGTTACACGAGCGGCTGCATCAGAAAGTAATAACCAAGACATTTTTTCAACTTGTGCTGGATATTTACCATTGTAAGGTTCATAAGCTTCAAAGACGATTTTGTCATCTTTCACCGCGGAAACAAATTTGAATGGACCCGAACCAACTGGGTGTGCATCAAAGGCAGATTGTCCCACTTTATCGATCACATGTTTCGGTACAATTTTCACACAAGTTAAGCGGTTAGAGAATAAAGCAAATGGATATTTCAGTTTGAATTCCACCACTTTATCATCTACCGCTTTCACACTTTCAACGAAATCAATAAACATCACAAATAGTGATTTATTGGCTGGATCCATAATACGATTGAAAGAATATACAACGTCTTCAGTGGTGACTGGAGATCCGTCATGGAAGGTTGCGCCTTCACGTAAGGTTATACGCCATGTTTTTTCATCAACTTGTTCTGGCTCTTTTCCAGCTAAAGCAAGATAAGGTTCACGAGTTGCAGGATGCAAATCCACCAAACCTTCAAAAATGTGCAAGTTTGCTGCATAAGGTGAAGCACCACTTGATGTCATTGGGTCAAAACCGGTAGAAAGCGGATAAGCAATCCCCGCTTCAATAGTTTTACCTTTAATGTCTGCAGCAAAGGCTTTTGGTGCAAATGTGCCTAACGTACCACTAAATGCAAGACCTGCCCCCACGCCAGCCATAAGTTTCATAAAATGACGACGAGATTCATTAGTTTCAAAGGAAAAATGCTTTGTCATACTAAACTCCTGATGAGTAATAAAATCACATTTTGGTTTTTAAACCTAGCCAAACATTTCATTCGAAAATGAAGTAAAGCAATCAAATCTTAGAATAAAATGATTTGTATCAATCATAATCATCTTCGATTCATTCTGTCAAAGGGGAAATATTGAATGTGTGATCTACTTCACAGAGTTTTTTGCAACTTGAAACAAAAGCTTTTAACTATGTATAACTTATTATAAATAGATTTTAACTATTGAATCGCTAGATAATATGAAATAGCCATCAGAAAAAACGATGCTTATAATGACCGCACTTCCCAAGCAAGGGAACAACATTTTAATCAACAATAAAGAGGAAAATACTATGTCAAAAACATCAATCGGTTTAGATAAAAAAGCATCTGAAAAATTAGCAGCAAAATTAAACGAATTATTAGCAACCTATCAAGTCTTCTATACTAATGTGCGTGGTTACCACTGGAACATTAAAGGCGTAAACTTTTTTGAATTACACGCAAAATTTGAAGAAATCTACACAGATTTAGTAGAAAAAGTTGATGAGGTCGCAGAACGTATCTTAACTTTAGGTTACACACCACATAACGGTTATTCACAATACTTCAAAGACTCACGTATTAAAGAAGAGTTAGGAGTAAGTGATGCACAATCTTGCTTAAAAGGCACATTAGAAGGATTAAAAGTATTACTTGAACAACAACGTGAAATTCTTGAATTAGCAGGTGAATCTGATGATGAAGGTACAGCTTCTCAAATGAGTGACTACATCAAAGAACAAGAAAAACTTGTTTGGATGTTCCAAGCCGCTTGCCAAACTTGCCATGCTTAATTAAATATTGATTAAATACGAAAGCCGACTGATGTCGGCTTTTTATTTTCTATACTACAGGCTTTTGTCGATAGAACAATAGCCCCGGTAAAGCTAAGCCCAAAACAAGGGCTCCCAAAATAAAGCTGGTATTGATAAAAGAGCTGATCATTTGCTCAAATAATGTATCGGAAAATCCATAATGATGAATTTGTACGATAGCAATCATCGCTTTATAAGCATGAACACCCGGAATCATTGGAATAATTGCCGCAACGGTAAAGACTTTTGGATGGGCTAAATAGCGATGAGATAAATGCACGCCAATAAAACCAATCACACAAGTGGCGAAAAAAGTGGCAAAAACAATCGGGACACCAAAGTGTAATAATAACGTTCGCGTGACATGTCCAAGCGCGCCTAAAATAGCACAATACTTTAAGGCTTTAGGCGGAACATTAAATACTAAGGCAAATCCTACTGCTGGAATGGCTGCAAAAAGCATATCGTCGAGTAAATTCAGTAAAAACATCCTATTACCCCACCCACGAAACAATATTTAAAAGATCTAATGCAAAGACAATACCTAAACAAGCACCAAAGGTGAGAACCGTAGCGATGGTCCATCGTCCTATTCCCATATTGACATACCCTTTTAAAATATCCGCAAGTGAATTAATTAATGGGAATCCTGGGACAAGTAATAAAACGCTAGAAGCCAATGCGATATGAGGATCATTGCCTAAACTATATTTCAAACTGACACCGGAAATCAGTGAGGCAACAAAAGCGGTAATGGCAAAAACGATGAGTGGATTGTAATGACGTTTAGAAATTTCTTGTCGAACAAACATGGCAATGGCAGAAGCGATAAAGGTGATTGCACAAATTGTGATATCTCCACCAGAAAGATGAGCAAAAGAGGCACAAGATAAACCAATCATAAACACCACCAAATAACGGTTATATTTTAGTGGTTTTAATTTATCCAGTTTCTTTTGAGCCATGGACAAATCATACAAGTGATGCTCTACGGCAACCACAATGTGCTGAACATCCGTAACGATTTGCATATTGATGCCTTTATCGACATTTTTCCGCACGGTGGTAATACAATGCTGCTTAGAAAGCGTGGTCAACAAGACGGCATTTGCCGTTAAAGCACACTCTACGCTTTCAATGCCTAAAGCTACACCTAATCGCTGTGCCATTTGTACGACGACAGCACTTTCTGCGCCATGCTGTAACAATAACAAAGCGGTTTCC
>JABZOY010000113.1:0-4476 GCA_015255025.1 Haemophilus sp. | reverse complement strand
TCTCACCATCACGCACTTACCGCTTTTCTTATTCATCGCCTGTCTATTAGGCATCATAGGTTATTGGATTTCTCGTAAACCTGTTTTACCTTTCGCACCCTTTCTTTGCTTATCTTTAATCATCACCAGTGCAATAACCCTATAAATGTAATATATTGGCAACATTGAAAAGTATTATATTTAAGGAGTGGATATAAAACATCCTCCTCTTAAATCAAGTAGCAAGGAACATCATGACTTATATTGTAGGACTCACTGGCGGTATTGGTAGCGGAAAAAGCACGATTGCAAATCTCTTTGTTGAACTTGGTGTACCCATTGTTGATGCTGATATTGTGGCAAGAGAAGTGGTCGAAAAAGGCTCGCCGCTGCTTGCTCAAATTGCTGAGCACTTTGGAAAATCGATTCTGACTGAAGAAGGTGAATTAAATCGAGCTGAGCTACGAAAAAAAGTATTTGCAGACGAAAATGAAAAAAACTGGCTCAATCATTTATTACATCCTGCTATTCGCGAAAGAATGTTAGCGCAGTTAAATGCTCAGACTGCTCCTTATACGTTATTTGTCGTCCCACTGCTCATTGAAAATAAGCTCACCACACTTTGCGATCGCGTGCTTGTTATCGATGTTAAATCTGAGACTCAGCTGGCTAGAGCGTCATCGAGAGATCATAATAATATTCAGCAAATTCAAGCTATTATGAATGCACAAGTCAGCCGAGAAGAAAGATTAAAATGGGCGGATGATATCATTTCAAATGATGCAAAATTGCCAGAAAACTTACCGCACTTAAAACAAAAAGTGCTAGAATTGCACCAATTTTATTTAAGTGAATCGAGAAAGAAAAATGTCTGATGAAATTTTTGAAGTCCCCTGCCCAACATGTCAAAAGCCCGTGCCTTGGACACAGGAAAGTCAATTTCGCCCTTTTTGCAGCAAACGTTGCCAACTCATTGATTTAGGTGAATGGGCTGCAGAAGAAAAAGCCATTCCAAGTGATACTGCTGATTTTGCCATGGATCCCAATCTCAGTGATGAATGGAGTATCAAATGAGTCTTCAGCATCACGATAATGGTAAACAGGGTGAGTTTTTCTTACTCGATGAGCAAGGCAAGAAAATCGCGAAACTCACCTATTTTTATGAAACACCCGATACCATTAATGCTAATCACACGTTTGTTGATGATTCTCTTCGTGGACAAGGTGTGGCAGACAAACTCTATCAAGCCTTAATTCATTTTATCCAGGCTAAAAAGCTGACATTGCACCCAACTTGTAGCTATATTGCAAGAAAATGGGAACGAACCCAATCTTCTCAATCCCAAGCTTAAACCTATTAATAAGCATTTTATTTTTAAGGATATTTTTCCGACTTCGTGGTATCCTTAGCCCCATTTATTTCTGAGAACCTGTTATTTATTATGCAAGAAAATTATTTAAGTCAGCAGCGGTTTGCTGATCTTCCATTACATCCTATCGTACAAAAAGCCCTACAAGACAAGGGATTTGAATATTGCACCCCTATTCAAGCGTTATCGTTACCTATTACCTTACAAGGAAAAGATGTTGCTGGCCAAGCGCAAACCGGCACTGGTAAAACAATGGCATTTTTAACGGCAACATTTCATCATTTATTAACGCATCAACCTGATTTTGCTACCAATCAACCTCGCGCATTAATTCTTGCTCCAACCCGTGAACTGGCTGTACAAATTAATCATGATGCAGAATTATTAGCAAAAACAAGTGGATTACGAACCGCACTGGCTTATGGTGGTGATGGCTATGATAAACAACTTAAAGCGATTGAAGCCGGTGTGGATATTTTAATTGGTACCACTGGTCGTGTAATTGACTACGTGAAACAAGGGATTATCCGTTTAGATGATATCCAAGTCGTAGTATTGGACGAAGCGGATCGTATGTTTGATTTAGGTTTCATTCGTGATATTCGTTATTTATTACGTAAATGTCCTTCTCCGCAAGAACGACTCACCATGCTCTTTTCTGCAACGCTCTCTTACAAAGTACGAGAACTTGCCTTTGAAGATATGAATTCCCCAGAATACATTGAAATTGAACCAGAACAAAAAACGGGGCATCGAATTAAAGAGGAACTCTTCTATCCGTCAAATGAAGACAAAATTCCTCTCTTGCTCACGTTAATGGAAGAGGAATGGCCAGAGCGTTGCATTGTTTTTGCGAATACTAAACATAAATGTGAAGAAATTTGGGGCTATTTAGCAGCAGATGGTCATCGAGTAGGATTACTCACGGGTGATGTAGCACAGAAAAAACGTCTTTCATTGCTCAAGCAATTTACCGATGGTGAACTCGATATTCTCGTCGCAACCGATGTGGCCGCGCGTGGGTTACATATTTCAGATGTGACTCATGTCTTTAACTTTGATTTACCTGATGATCGAGAAGATTACGTTCACCGTATTGGCCGTACTGGTCGAGCGGGTGAAAGTGGTGTATCTATCAGCTTTGCTTGTGAAGAATATGCGATGAATTTACCGGCAATTGAAGAATACATTGGTCATTCTATTCCTGTCAGTCAATATGACCCGAATTCATTGATTACTGATATTCCAAAACCTTATCGTTTAAAACGCAATCCTACGCCTCAAACGAGAAATACTACGACAAGAAAAACAAACTACCGTCGTAAAAACTAAAAAGAAAAGCTGATGAATATCTTCATCAGCTTTTTTTATGATTAATGCAATCCGACTCGTCGACGTGCTGTGCGCATCAATAAGAATACCCACGGCCATAACACACCTGATGCGATGGCGCCAAAGATTTCCTGCCAGTTAAAAAATGCCCCATGTAAAGAGAATTCAACCAAGAAAATCGCCACACGAATGGCAAAAACGAAAAGAAGAACCAATAAACTTTGAAACCAAAGGGAAAGATTGCGCAACATTAAGTAATATTTGGAAACAAAATAGAAGGCGACAGAAAGCACTAATGCATGCACGCCTAGAATAGAGCCTAGCACAATATCCCATAAAACCCCGAGTAAAAACGCCCAACCAATGCTTACTCTATCAGGTAAAGCAAGGGTCCAGTAAAGCAAGACTAAAATCAACCAAGAAGGTTTAAAGGCTTGAAAGCCTGCTGGCCATGGTGCTAACTCCATCACTAATGCTACAACAAAGAAGCATAAAATGGTCGCCCATTGAAAAATAAAACGCCCTTGCATTAGTCTTCATCCCTATGTTCTTGTTGATCTGGAGAAACCGGTTCCTCTTGTTGAGGCATTGTGGTTGGAATTTCAGGATCCACGATTTCTTTTCCTGTATGCGGTTGAGTGCTATCCGCTTGGTCATCCGTAATTTTGGTTTTACTCACAGAATGTGTCGCTTCATGGGCTTGGCTTTCTAAACGTTGCTGTACTAAACGACGTACTTCTTCTGGTGACATGGATTTCACTTTCGACATATCAAGATTGCTCGGCCAAAGTAAAAGCAAATAACGTAAACGATCTAACTCAGCCAAAGGTTTCGCTTTCACCGTTGCAAAGTAATTTGAGCCATCACGAGAGACGCTTTGCACAACAGCCACAGGATAGCCTTCCACAAAACGGCCACCCAAACCTGAAGTCACCAATAAATCGCCTTTTTCAATATCCACAGAACGAGGCACATTATCTAAAGTAAGTTCATCAGAGTGCCCTGTACCGCTCGCGATCACGCGTACATCATTACGTAAAACTTGCACTGGTATAGAATGGGTTACATCCGTTAAAAGCAAGACTCGGCTGGTGTTCTCCCCCACAGATATAATCTGACCAATCATTCCTTTTTCATCAATCACAGGCTGCCCAACATAAGCGCCATCTCGTTCACCTTGATTGATCACCACTTGCTGACGATAGACATCAGTTTCTGCTGTAAGCACTTCTGCGATTTTTTTATATTCATCGGTGCGTAAAGGCGAATTAAGCAGTAAACGAAGACGTTGGTTTTCTACCTTGAGTTGGTCCAATAATAAAAGATCGGCATTTTTCTCACGCAACTGCTCACGCAATACTTTATTTTCAATAAGCAGTTTATTGGTATCCACTAAGTTACTTGATACACCATCTAGAACCGTTCTTGGCCCATTCGCAAGGTAATACAAGCCCCCCACAGCAGTCTCCATGACACTACGCGCCTTCGTCATTGATGAGGTTTGCCCATCAACTAAAATAAGTGTCATCGAAGCAATCACCGCTAATGCGAGTCGAATACCTAATGGTGGTGCTTTACCAAAAATGGGTTTCATTCACTGTCCTAGGGTTGAAAGGAAAAGTGCGGTCAAAAAATCAGACGAATTAAAAACGTCGATTTTTCTGACCGCACTTTTAGAAATTAAATTTCGTCGCTGAAAATATCGCCGCCGTGCATATCAATCATTTCGATTGCTTCACCGCCACCACGAGCTACACAAGTTAATGGTTCTTCTGCAATGATTGCCGGTACGCCA
>JABZOY010000112.1:0-4549 GCA_015255025.1 Haemophilus sp. | reverse complement strand
CGTATCAGCAATGAAGAATCTATTTCAGCAATGTTTGAATAATTCTTTTGTTAGCATTCATTTTAAAAGTGCGGTCAGAAAATCCAGTGTTTTTTGACCGCACTTTTTTATGCTTTGGCTAAAAATAAGCCAAAAAAAAGTGCCCCACTGGGGCACTACTCGGAAAGCAAAATAGATGTCGGCTATTTAAAAATAGCACTTGTTTTTAGTGATTTAAGAATACGGCAAAGTCTTTTATATTGCAAATAGCAATGTTCAAATTTGTGAGCTAAATCACGCTTTTTCTTCACTTTTTTATGTTTAATCATTTTCATATAAAAAAAGAGGAGCATACAGCTCCTCTTCTCTAGAAATAGAATTAAATTAACCGTTAATAAATTTTTCGCCTAATTCAATATCTGCACGCAATGTTGGTAACATTGCTTCTAAAGCTTCTTGTTCAAATTTGCTTAAGGTACCGATTGGTAAAATTTCTTCTACACCTTCTTTACCTAAACGTACAGGTTGAGCGAAGAAACGTGCATATTTACCATCACCTTCTACATAAGTACATTCAACCACAGTTTCGCCACTTAAGCCTTTCACTAATGAACGCGCAAAACGTGCTGCAGCTTGAGCCATAGAAAGTGTCGCAGAACCGCCACCTGCTTTTGCTTCAACCACTTCAGTACCTGCATTTTGGATACGTTTTGTTAATGGTGCAATTTCCTCTTCTTTCCACTCAGCATATTGAACTTGTGAAAGTAATGGAAGAATCGTCACACCTGAGTGTCCACCAATAACTGGTACGCTTGTACGAGAAACATTTAAGCCTTTTAATTCAGATACGAATGTTTCAGAACGTAACACGTCTAAAGTAGTGACACCGAATAATTTACGTTTGTCGTAAACACCCGCTTTTTTCAATACTTCCGCAGCAATCGCAACAGTCGTATTCACAGGGTTGGTGATAATACCTACACACGCTTTTGGACAAGTTTTTGCAACATGTTCAATTAAGTTGCGCACGATACCCGCATTAATGTTGAAAAGATCTGAACGATCCATACCTGGTTTACGTGCTACCCCTGCAGAAATTAAAACAACATCAGCACCTTTAAGTGCAGGTGTTGGATCTTCTCCCGCAAAACCTTCCACTTTCACCGCTGTTGGAATATGACTCACATCTTTAGCCACACCTGGTGTCACTGGTGCAATATCATAAAGTGCTAATTCACTTTCAGCGGGTAATTGTAATTTAAGTAATAAGGCTAATGCTTGACCAATACCGCCTGCTGCGCCTAATACTGCAACTTTCATAAAATACTCCTCATGTATTAATTAATCCTAACTAGGTAGAATTTTAAAGTCTTAGTCATTAAATTACAAACAGAGAAATTCAATAATGCGATCTAGCTCAAACTTTTCAAACTGTAAATTTATTTTAATTGCTTAAAATGAATTTTTATGCAATTCTTATGCAAATTCCCCTATATGAGAATAACTATGTCAGATCAATTAACAAAAGCATTTAAAGAACTCCTCCATCAAGAACGATTTGCTTCTCAGAGTGAAATTGTTGACGCCTTAAAAAACCAAGGATTTCAAAGCATTAATCAGTCTAAAGTTTCACGCATGCTAAGTAAATTTGGTGCGGTTCGTGCGAGAAATACGAAAATGGAAATGGTGTATTGCTTACCAAGCGAATTAAGTGTACCCGCCACCAGCAGTCCATTAAAAAATTTGGTTTTGGATATTGATCACAATGATTTCGTTATCGTCATTAAAACCTCTCCAGGTGCCGCGCAGTTGATTGCCCGCTTATTGGATTCCATTGGTAAACCCGAAGGTATTTTAGGCACGATTGCAGGAGATGACACCATTTTTGTGACACCAACCAAAAATACAACAATTAAAGCGCTTTTAGGACAAATTCAAACGCTCTTTGAAAGCAATCTATAATGAATATCTTAGTAACCGGTGGAACGGGATTTGTTGGTAAACCCTTAGTTAAGGCGCTACTTTCACGTGGCGATAGCGTTACCGTATTAACTCGCTCGATTGAAAAAGCCCACACTATTTTTCCTGAAAAAACACCACAATTTTTGACCGCACTTTCAACACTCAAAGATTTGAATAACTTTGATGCGGTCATTAATCTTGCCGGTGAACCAATCTTCGATAAAAAATGGACAGCCCAACAAAAAGAGAAACTTCGTCACAGTCGCATTGATTTAACACAACAGCTTGTTCAACTTATTAATCAAAGTGAATATCCCCCAGTCTTGATTTCAGGTTCTGCAACGGGAATTTATGGAGACGGTGGCGAAGACCTAATTACTGAAGAGACAAATCCAAGTAGTCAATTTACTGCACAGCTTTGTATTGATTGGGAAAATGCAGCAAAACAAGCTAACACAAGAGTCTGTTTAGTCAGAACGGGATTAGTGCTTTCTCTAAAAGGCGGGGCTTTTGCAAAAATCCTTCCGCTCTATCGCTTCGGATTAGGCGGCAAATTAGGGAATGGCGAGCAATATTGGAGTTGGATCGCATTAGAGGATATGGTAAAAGGACTTCTCTTCTTACTTGACCATAATGATTGTGAAGGTGTATTTAATTTTACTGCGCCACATCCTGTTAAAAACAAAACATTCAACCAACTATTAGGTCAAGCACTACATCGACCTTGTTTTGCTCAAATACCTCAATTTTTACTCACTTCTCTTCTCGGTGAACGCGCTTGCATTCTATTAGACAGTCAGAATGCCTATCCAAAACATTTGTTAGATTGTGGGTTTACATTCCAATACTCTGAATTAAGGGATTACTTTCACAAAATACTTTAAAAATAATAAAGGCTGGTCAAAACCAGCCTTTATTATTTTCCATCGCCATTAAGCTAAATATTCTAAAAATTCCCCTACGGTGTGGAAGGATCCAAATACCAGCACAATGTCATTTTTATCTGCATTTTTAACCGCACTTTGCACACCTTCAACTACAGAATCTTCAGAAACACTTTTTGCTGATGGGTAAACTGATGTTAATTTTGCATTTAAGTCATCACCGGATTGACCACGGTAACCGCCTAATGTGACACAATACCATTGGTCAATAACGGAAGTCAGCTGGGAAAACACCGACTCAGCATCTTTATCTTTTAACATTCCGCAAACGGCAATGATGCGACCTGATATTTGTGCCTTAAGTGCGGTCAATTTTTCGGCTAAATATTTTGCCGCATGAGGGTTATGCCCCACATCAATGATCACTTTTGGTAACTGTGAATAAGGGACATTCAAGCGTTCTGCCAGTTTTTCTAGCTGATTACCTTTCAATTGTTGGAAACGACCAACTAATTCTACTTCAATTAATGAACGTTTAATGGTATCTACAGAAATATCAAAAGGTAATTGCTCAACAGCCGCCAAAGCTGTTGCGGCATTAGCTAATGGAATTTGGCAAAACGGCAGATTTTCTAACCACACTTTGTTGCTCTGCCACATCCAAGTTTGCTCATTGGCTTTAAACGACCAATTAACATCTCGACGTGAAACGTGGCAATGCAATTTCTCCGCTTGTTCTAGCATAGGATGCGGAACATTGGGTTCGCCAATCACAATCGGTTTATTCGCACGAAAAATCCCCGCTTTTTCAAAGCTAATTTCTTCGCGAGTTGAACCTAGAAAATCCGTATGATCAATATCGATACTAGTGATAACGGCTAGATCATTATCGACAATATTGGTTGCGTCCAAACGCCCACCAAGCCCCACTTCTAAAATGACGACATCAAGCTTCGCTTGTTTAAATAAATGCAGCGCTGATAAGGTGCTAAATTCAAAATAAGTGAGAGACTGCGTTTTATGCTTTTCGATAAAATCAAAAGAAGCGGTATGCATTTCATCCGGCAAGTCTTGATTTTGAATACGAACACGCTCGTTATAACGCAATAAATGAGGTGAAGAATACACACCTACACGCAAGCCGTGATTTAACAAAATGGTTTCAAGCAAACGACAAGTCGTGCCTTTACCATTTGTGCCCCCCACCGTGATCACATAAGGTGCGGGATTCAAAAGGTCCAATTCTTCTGCCACGGATTTAACGCGTTCTAGCCCTAAATCAATCGCTTTAAAGTGACTGTTTTCCAAATAAGAAAGCCACTTAGCGAGTGGCGAAGTGGCTTTTAAATTCATTGTATTAGGCATTTTCAACAACTTCTACTTCAACAAAAGGTGAAGGTTGATTGGTGAGTTTGCTTAAAAGGTTTCCAAGGGTTGAACGCATTTCTGAACGTTTCACGATCATATCAATCGCCCCTTTCTCAAGTAAGAATTCACTACGTTGGAAGCCTTCCGGTAATTTTTCACGTACGGTTTGTTCAATAACACGTGGGCCCGCAAAACCGATTAATGCTTTTGGCTCAGCAATGTTTACATCACCTAACATCGCAAAACTTGCAGATACCCCACCTAAGGTTGGGTCGGTTAATACAGAAATAAACGGTACGCCTTTTTCACGCATTTTTGCTAATACTGCACTAGTTTTTGCCATTTGCATTAAGGAG
>JABZOY010000111.1:0-4610 GCA_015255025.1 Haemophilus sp. | reverse complement strand
CTTATGTACTCTATCACCAAGGTCTTGTACCTCCACATATTGCAGCAGGAATCAACTTAAACTTCTGGCCAGCGGGTCCTTTATTCCGTAGCTGGGGGGCATTTTTTATTCGCCGTACCTTTAAAGGTAACCGACTTTACTCTGCGATTTTCCGTGAATATTTAGGGGAATTATTCCACCGCGGTTATTCCGTCGAATACTTCATTGAAGGTGGTCGTTCTCGTACAGGTCGCTTGCTTGCACCGAAAACCGGTATGATGTCAATGACACTACAAGCGCTTCAACATAACCAAACTCGTCCAATTTCTGTGGTGCCAGTATATATCGGTTATGAACACGTATTAGAAGTAGATACTTACGCGAAAGAATTACGTGGTGCCGCAAAAGAAAAAGAAAATGCTGGCTTAGTTTTACGTGTGATTAAAAAATTGCGTAATTTAGGTCAGGGGTTTGTGAATTTCGGTGAACCAATCACGCTTTCCAATTACCTCAATCACCATTATCCAGAATGGAAAGAACAACATCATGAAGATAAGCCACACTGGTTTAACCATGCAGTTGGATCTGTATCTAATCAAGTGATGGTAAATATTAATAAAGCCGCTGCTGTTAATGCGATGAATTTAGTGGGAACTGCCCTCCTCTCTTCTCGTCAGCGTGCACTTTCTCATGAGCAACTATTAGAACAACTCTCTAGTTATCAAGAAATGTTAAAGAATGTACCGTATTCTACTGATGTGGTACTGCCAACTGATACTCCAAAAGCGATGCTTGAGCATGTACTAAGCTTAGATCGTGTTGGCGTGCTAGTTGAAAAAGATAACTTTGGGGAAATTATTCGTTTAGAACGTAATTCTGCTGTTCTCATGACGTATTACCGCAACAATATTCAACACTTATTTGTGTTGCCTTCACTTGTTGCGAGTATCGTTTTACATTATGAAGCAATCCAAAAAGATTTATTATTGGATGCAGTACGTAAAATTTATCCATTCTTAAAAGGCGAACTCTTCCTTCATTTCACTGAAGAAGAATTAGATACACAAATTAAAGCCATTATTGATGAATTCGCACGTCAAGAAGTTATCCAAGCCAATGATAATTTATTATCTATCCACCGCGCTAAAGTTCGTATTTTACAACTTTGGTCTGCCGGTATGCGTGAAATCTTACAACGTTACTACATCACTGTGAGTATTTTACGTAGAGATCCTGGAATTGCTCGTGGCTTATTAGAAAAAGAAAGCCAATTAGTGGCACAGCGTCTTTCTGTATTACACGGTATTAACGCACCAGAGTTCTTTGATAAAGCGGTATTCTCAGCCTTCATTGCTAACTTAAAAGAAGAAGGTTATTTCGATGATGACAAAGAAAAATTACACGAACTAGCAACAATCTTAGAGCATTTAATTTCTAGCGAGATTTGCTTAACAATCAACGGCGCAGCAGATAAAGCAGATGAAGTTGAGATTGAAGTAGAAGAAGAGGATAAATCAAATAAAGATGAATAATCTTTACTGAAATAATAAAAGGGCGTGTTGAATATCCAACACGCCCTTTTCTTTATATGATTAATTCAACCAGAAATAATATCCTATTGTCGCGATAACGAGTATACACACAATATTTAAGATAAATCCAGCTTTAACCATATCGCTTTGGCGAACCTCACCTGTACCAAATACGATTGCATTTGGCGGTGTCGCCACTGGTAACATGAAGGCACAAGATGCACCTAAACCGATAATTAACGCAAGACCAATTTCCGGCATACCGAGAGATTGTGCGATAGAAATAAAGATTGGTACTAATAACGCCGCACTTGCCGTATTGGAAGTAAATTCAGTTAAGAAAATAATGAAGGTTGCGACCAATAAACCGATGAGGTAGTAATGTTGTCCTTGAACTAAGAATACAATACCGTCAGCTAACACTTTACTTGCGCCCGAATCTTTTAACACCGCACTCAAGGTTAAACCGCCCCCGAAAAGCATCAATACGCCCCAGTCAGTGCTTTCTTGGATTTGTTTCCAATTTGCCACACCGGTTGAACAAATAATGACAGCCGCAAGTAATGCGACGACGCTATCAAAACTACCGATATTTTTAGCAAGACCAAATACACCTGAAATGATTGGATTAATATAACTACTAAATACCCAACAAAGCGCAATAACACCAAAAATGACAAGCGTTAAAACGCGTTGGCCATTCATTTCAATACGTTCAAAGTTTTGTTCAAAATGTAAATTAAGTTTTGGTTTAAAGACAATGAAAAGTGTACCAATCATCAACGGCATCAAAATGAGCATAATTGGTAAACCATACCATAACCAATCAGAGAAGGTTAAATGTAAGTTACTTGCAACGATAGCATTTGGTGGACTACCTACTAATGTACCCATACCACCAATACTCGCACTATATGCAATCCCTAATAATACGAAGACATAAGTATTATGTTCTTTTTCTTTATCAAGTTTGCTTAAGATCCCCATCGCTAGAGGCAACATCATAGCTGCTGTTGCTGTATTACTCATCCACATAGAAAGGAAAGCGGTAATTGAGAAAAGATACATAATAGCTACAAATAAATTACCACGGGCCATCGCCATGATTTTATTAGCAATCATTTTATCAAGCTTTTGCATATGCAATGCTGTTGCTAAAGCAAATCCACCAAAGAATAAGAAAATAGTTGGATCGGCAAACGCGACTAAAGCTTGCTTAGTTGTCACCAAATCAAGTGCAATCGCAAGTAATGGCACCAACAGAGCGGTTACTGTGACATGCAATGCCTCAGTTAACCAAAGAATCGCCACAAAGGCTAATAATGCTAAACCAGCATTTTCCTTAGGTGCGAAAGGTAAAGATTTTAATAAGATAAAAAAACAGGCTATCGCCAGCAGAAAGATAATCCCACTTTTATAATTTTTAGTTGTGTTTGTTTCGTTCATGAGTCCCTCCAAACTGATTACAAATGAACTATTTTCGATGTTAAATGAATGTTACAAACTTTCAACTAACAAATGTCTAAAATGTGATCTTGTTCAAAAAAATTTTAACAAAAAAAGTGCGGTTATTTCTAACCGCACTTTAAAAAGGTCAATAATTTCAAAATTATTCTTCTTCGACGTCTTCTAAATCTAATGCTTCCTGTGAAAGAATGATACCTGTTAAATCGGCATAAATATAATCTTCAGGGAAGAATGTTACACCACCAAAATTCACAGGAAGATCACTTTCACCATGATTATTTTCATCTGCACCAACTGGAATTGGGGCAAGCGCATGAATACCAATATCAATATTTTCAAGTTGTTGAATTTGACGCACTGCACCATAAACAATGATACCCGCCCAGTCATTATCTGCGGCAAGTTGTGCAAGCTCAGCATCAATTAAAGCTCGGCGTACCGCGCCACCGCCATCTACGACAAGCACTCTGCCATTACCATTTTCTTCGAGAATTTCGGCAATTAATCCATTATTTTCAAAACATTTTACTGTCGTCACTTTGCCGTAGAAATTGCTGACGCCACCAAAGCTAGAAAAAATTGGCTCAACCACATCTACTTGATCAGCATAAATATCACAAAGTTCTGAAGTATCGATATACATAATATACCCCTTGTCGTTAAAATTTTTTCTCTAGTATAAGCCGATTTAGCCGATAAGCAAGCCTAAACTAAACAAGATATTGATAAATAAAGAAATCATTGACATCTGTGCCAACATCGGACGCAACACTGCGGGCTCTTTGCTGCGATAAACAAATAATGCGTGTTTTAATAACAATGGAAATGCCAATAAAAATAAGAAATGCCAAGGGCTGAATGCTGTTGAGGCCGCAAATAGCACATAACATAAAGCGGCAACGCTTAATAAAATACAATGATAAATACGTCCTTTCTTCGGGCCAATACGCACAACCAGAGTATTTTTCCCTACTTTCGCATCTTGCTCAATATCACGTAAATTATTGATATTTAAAACGGCTGTTGCTAATAAACCTGAGCCTAACGCAGGTAAAATAATTAAGCTATCAATGCTGTGAGTTTGTAGATAATAAGTTCCACCCACACCTAATAGTCCAAAAAAGAGCAACACTGACAGATCGCCTAAACCTAAATAACCATAAGGTTTCGCGCCTACGGTATAAGTAATGGCAGCAATAATGGCAAGAATACCCAAACCAGCAAAGACCAATAAATCAGTCAGACTTTGATATGCGATACCAATTAAGAATGCGCCGGAGAAAAATGAACCTACCGCCATTAAAATTAAGCCCCATTTAAGCTCATTCGCAGAAATTGCACCTTGCTGAATACCACGTAAAGGTCCAATACGTTCTTCGGTATCTGACCCTTTTTGATGATCGCCGTAATCGTTAGCAAAGTTAGAAAGTACTTGCAATAAAATAGTAGTAAGTAAGCAAAGTAACATTACGGTAAGATTAAAACTCTCTTTATCCGCCCAATATGCCAATGCAGAGCCGGTAAAAATAGAAGCTAATGCCAAAGGCAAGGTTTTTGGGCGAGCGGTTTCCCACCACATTTTCAATTTATGATTTGTCATTTTTTTTGACCGCACTTTTGATTACAATAAAG
>JABZOY010000110.1:0-4685 GCA_015255025.1 Haemophilus sp. | reverse complement strand
CCCTTATTGAAATAAGGGCATTTTTTGTACGGTTTTGTTTAAATTTTGGTCTTTGTGCAACTGCTACATAATACCGAAAAATTCATTGTTTTTTATGACCGCTCTTTTATTTTCACTAATTTCTTAAAATTTCATAGATTTCAGAATCTTTTCTATCAAGATAATGGATGGATTGGATTTTACGAATAGTGCGTGATTTACCACGGATTAATAAAGTTTCTGTGGTGGCCAAGTTACCACGACGAGAAATCCCTTTAAGTAATTCACCGTGCGTAATTCCCGTTGCGGCAAAAACAAGGTTATCATCACGCACTAAATCTTCTAATTTTAAGATTTCATTGACCTTCACACCTAAGGCTTCACAACGTTGAACTTCTTCAGCGGCAATTTTACGATTTTCTTCCGTATCGCCTTTCACTTCATTACGTGGAATAAGACGAGCTTGCATATCTCCACCTAATGCTCGAATTGCAGCGGCGGCTGCCACACCTTCAGGTGCACCGCCAATGCCATAAACCATATCCACTTCAGCATCAGGTAAGCAACATAAAACCGAAGCGGCAACATCACCATCCGGAATAGCCATCACGCGAATACCAAGATTATGCATTTGCTTAATCACTTCATCATGACGTGGTTTAGCGAGTACCATCACGGTTAAATCCGATAAGGATTTACCTAAACGAGAAGCCACACGGCGAAGGTTTTGTTCAATCGGTAAACTTAAATCAATCATGCCTTTTACTTCAGGACCAACAACCAATTTTTCCATATACATATCAGGCGCTTTTAAGAAGGTACGTTTACCACCAGCAGCCAACACTGAAATGGCATTTGATTGGCCCATTGCGGTCATTCTTGTGCCATCAATCGGATCAACTGCAATAGAAACGAGTTCACCATTACCTGATCCCACTTTTTCGCCAATATAAAGCATTGGTGCTTCGTCAATTTCCCCTTCACCAATCACAATTTCACCGTCCATATGGATTAAATTCAGCATATAACGCATGGCTTTGACTGCCGCCTCATCCGCCGCATTTTTATTACCACGACCAAGCCAAGTATAAGCTGCTAATGCTGCCGCTTCGGTTACTCTTGAAAATTCAATAGCTAATGCACGATTCATTTTTATCTCCCAATGCAAAAAGTCTCGTTATTTTATCACTAAGCAAACGTTTGCATAATAAATTTTGACAAGAGGCTTTTAAAAATAGGATTAAGTGGGTAGAATAAAGCCGTTTCGGACTTATTTTAAAAAAGGAAATCACTATGTCTTTAGAAATTTTAGATCAGCTTGAAGAAAAAATTAGACAAGCAGTAGAAACCATTCAATTACTTCAACTTGAAGTAGAAGAATTAAAAGAACAAAAAAATCAATCTCAACAAGCGGTAGAAGCGTTGCAACATGAAAACGAGCAACTTAGAAATGAACATCGCAACTGGCAAGAACATATTCGTTCATTGTTGGGTAAATTCGACAACGTATAATGACTATAAAGGCTTAGAAAATCTAAGCCTTTTTTCTTATTAGGAAACAATATGAATATTTGTGTGATTTCAGGCAGCACATTAGGCGGCGCTGAATATGTGGCAGAGCATTTAGAAGAGGTATTAAAAACACAAAATTTTTCTACCGCACTTTTCCACGGACCAGAACTTGATGATGTGATTGATGAAAATATTTGGTTAATTGTCACTTCAACACATGGCGCAGGTGAATTGCCTGATAATTTGAAACCACTCTTTGAACAAATTTCAGCATCAGATAAAGATTTCTCTTCTCTCCGCTTTGCCGTTGTAGGCTTAGGCAATTCAGATTACGATACATTCTGTCATGCCGTGAATAAAGTTGAAACACAATTAAGTAAAAAAAGTGCGGTCAAAATTTGCGACAGTTTAAAAATCGATGTCTTGCATGTTGATGATCAAGAACAATTTGCTGAAGATTGGCTACCACAATTTATAAATGCACTTTAGTCATAATAAAGCGATAATTTGAGTTATCGCTTTTTCTTTATCCATTATCCAAAAAAATCACCTGTGGATAACTTTAATAAAACCTGTCAAAAACTTGTTCTTTTCCACTGAGTAAATATGATGATTGTTTTAACTGTGGATAAAATTGAAGGTTATCCACAAGAAAAAGTCTTCAAACTGACGACATTTCAACACAGTCTAAAACGATCTAACTTCTTCATTTAAAAAAGGAAAAGGATCTTATTCACAAGGTAAAAGGATCTTAATAGTAACAATAATAAGATCTTTATATATAAATAGATCTTATTTTTATTACCTCTCGATCTTATCTCATCACAGATTGAATTCTTGCTTTCAAGCACACGTAATTTTCAGTAGAATAGCGCCTATTTTTATATCGAAGATCAAATTGAAGACGAAGAGAGAGATATGTTTTACACCGAAAATTATGATGTGATCGTTGTTGGTGGCGGTCATGCCGGTACAGAAGCCGCATTGGCTCCGGCACGCATGGGATTAAAAACCCTATTATTGACACATAATGTTGATACCCTTGGACAAATGTCATGTAACCCAGCTATTGGTGGTATTGGTAAAGGCCATTTAGTGAAAGAAGTGGATGCCATGGGCGGGTTAATGGCGCATGCTGCAGATAAGGCGGGGATTCAATTTCGTACTTTAAACAGCAGTAAAGGGCCTGCTGTACGCGCAACTCGTGCTCAAGCTGACCGTGTGTTATATCGCCAAGCCGTACGCATCGCACTAGAAAATCAACCAAATTTAGATATTTTCCAACAAGAAGTAACTGATATTTTAGTTGAGCAAGATCGCGTTTGTGGTGTGGAAACCAAAATGGGACTTAAATTCCGTGCTAAATCAGTTATTTTAACTGCCGGTACTTTCTTAGCGGGTAAGATCCATATTGGTTTAGAACATTATGAAGGCGGTCGCGCAGGTGATCCGGCATCTGTTACACTTTCTCATCGTTTACGTGATCTGAATTTACGTGTAGATCGTTTAAAAACCGGTACGCCACCGCGTATTGATGCACGCACGATCAATTTCGATATATTGGCTAAACAACATGGTGATGCTGTATTACCGGTATTCTCTTTTATGGGATCGGTATCTGATCACCCACAACAAATTCCTTGTTATATCACCCACACCAATGAACAAACCCATGAAGTAATCCGCAATAACTTGGATCGTAGTCCTATGTATACTGGTGTGATTGAAGGAATCGGTCCACGTTATTGTCCATCCATTGAAGATAAAGTGATGCGTTTTGCGGATCGTAATTCACATCAAATCTATTTGGAACCAGAAGGCTTAACCAGTAATGAAGTGTATCCAAACGGGATTTCTACCAGTTTACCGTTTGACGTGCAAATGGGCATTGTGAATTCGATGAAAGGTTTGGAAAAAGCGCGTATTATCAAACCAGGTTATGCCATTGAATATGATTATTTTGATCCGCGTGACTTAAAACCAACGTTAGAAACTAAATCGATTTCGGGTTTATTCTTTGCGGGTCAAATTAACGGTACAACCGGTTATGAAGAAGCAGCGGCACAAGGCTTATTGGCGGGGATTAATGCAGGTCTTTATGTACAAGAGAAAGAAGCATGGTATCCACGTCGAGATCAATCCTATACAGGCGTATTGGTGGATGACCTTTGTACGCTTGGTACCAAAGAACCATATCGCGTATTCACTTCTCGTGCTGAATACCGTTTGTTATTACGTGAAGATA
Organism: Haemophilus sp.; assembly: GCA_015255025.1. Taxonomy (GTDB): domain Bacteria; phylum Pseudomonadota; class Gammaproteobacteria; order Enterobacterales; family Pasteurellaceae; genus Haemophilus_D. The sequence continues at coordinate 949 of JABZOY010000110.1, read as the reverse complement.
ATGCGGACATTCGTTTAACGCCAATTGCCCATGAATTAGGTTTGATTGATGAGGCTCGTTGGGCACGCTTTAATCAAAAAATGGAAAATATTGAACAGGAACGCCAACGCTTACGCAGTATTTGGTTACATCCGCGTTCTGAATATTTAGAAGAAGCCAATAAAGTGCTTGGCAGCCCACTTGTGCGTGAAGCCAGCGGTGAAGATTTATTGCGCCGTCCAGAAATGACTTACGATATTTTGACTTCTTTAACGCCATATAAACCGGCAATGGAAGACAGAGAAGCCGTAGAACAAGTGGAAATTGCCATTAAATATCAAGGCTATATTGAGCATCAACAAGAAGAAATTGAAAAACAAAAACGCCACGAAAATACAGCTATCCCAGCTAACTTTGATTACAGCAAAGTTTCTGGTTTATCTAATGAAGTACGTGCGAAGTTGGAACAACATCGCCCAGTTTCCATTGGCCAAGCGAGCCGAATTTCAGGTATTACCCCTGCGGCAATTTCAATTATTCTGGTGAATTTGAAAAAACAAGGCATGCTAAAACGCGGCGAATAATGTTTAGAAATGAGAAGTGCGGTTAATTTTGACCGCACTTTTTTTATTTTCTTTCTATAAAAATACCTTTATTAGTATGAATAACTAGTTCTTTAATATTACAAGGCCCTGTATTGTCTTGGAACTCTTTATATTCTTCTTTATTTATTACAAAACTGCGTTGTAAAGTTTTATATCCTTTAAAATTATGTAAGAAAGTTCCATTGACTTCTAAGCCAGAAATGACAAGATTATCCACTTTCGAGTAAAATACAATAGCACACATATAACCATTTCCTATTACTCTCAATTTATATGGAGCACTATAACCACATTCTGCAGCCGTTAATTCAATAGAATTTCCTAATTCATCAGGTATGGAAATAGAACTATTACCTCCCATAGAT
>JABZOY010000010.1:0-30350 GCA_015255025.1 Haemophilus sp. | reverse complement strand
ATTACGCACTATGCCAGGTGTGAATTTAACGGGTAACTCATCTACAGGACAACGCGGAAACAAACGTCAAATTGATATCCGCGGAATGGGACCTGAAAATACATTGATTTTAGTGGATGGTAAACCAGTCACCTCTCGTAATGCAGAACGTTATGGTGTGCGTGGTGAACGTAACTCTCGTGGCGACAGCAACTGGGTACCGGTTGAAGCGATTGAAAAAATTGAAGTATTACGTGGTCCTTCAGCTGCACGTTATGGCTCAGGTGCAATGGGTGGGGTGGTTAATATTATTACTAAACCTGTTACCAATGATTTACACGGGAGCTTAAGCTATTACACTAACCAACCGGAAGATAGCGACGAAGGCGCAACGAATCGTGTCGGTTTTAATCTAAGCGGGGCATTAATTAAAGATGTATTGCAATTCCGTTTATATGGTAACTGGAACAAAACGCAAGCGGATGAAGTCGGCATTAATGGCGATCCTGCTATTGCCGGTCGTGAAGGTGTACGTAATAAAGATATTAATGGCCGTTTAGTGTGGAATATCAATGAGAAAAATAAATTAACCTTGGATTCTGGTTTTAGCCGTCAAGGTAATATTTATAACGGTGATACACAAAATAGCTCAGCAGGGCTTTACAATAATAAAAACTATCCTGAAACCAAAACCTTGGCAGGAAGCAAAGCTGAAACTGCTCGTTTGTATCGTCAAAACTATGCTTTAACCTATGAAGGTAAATTCGATCATTTCGACAATAAAACCTATATTACTTTTGATAAAACCAAAAACAGCCGTTTACCAGAATACTTAGCAGGTGGTCCAGAGGGCAGCTATTCGAGCACATCAGCCTTTAGTGATTCCATTCTTAAAAATACACGCTTTAGTTCTGAATTCTATATCCCATTTACCTTGGGCGTAGATCATATGCTGACAGTTGGTTTTGAAGGTGCACATAGCAGTTTAGATGATGACGCTTCTATGACACAGTTACTTGGTGGACGACGAGATAAAAAAACAGGGAAGGTGCTTTATGATTTGAAAGAACGCCTACCAACCGGCATCTCAAATGTACGAGGTGGTCATAGCAGTCAAACGGAATGGGCAGTATTTGTTGAAGATAATATTTCAGCAACCCAATCTACCATCCTAACGCCATCTTTACGTTATGATTACAACAGTTATTCTGGTTCTAACGTAAGTGGTGGATTAAACTTCTTACAAAGCCTCAACGATGATTGGAGAATTAAAGGTGGGATTGCAAGAGCTTATAAAGCACCGAACCTTTATCAAACTAACCCAAATTACTTGCTATTTACCTTAGGTCAAGGTTGTCCAACGAATGTACCAAATAATAAAACTTGTTATTTCCAAGGTAATAGCGACATTAAACCGGAAACCAGCTGGAATAAAGAAATCGGAATTGAATATGATAAAAATGGACTTCTTGCTTCTGTAGCTTACTTCCGTAATGATTATCGTAATAAAATCGTATCTGATGGTGAATTTATCGGTTTAACTAACTTAGGTAACTATGTGTATAAATGGGGTAATGCAAACCGCGCAGTGATTGAAGGTTTTGAAGGTAATCTGACATTACCACTAATCCAAGATAAATTAAACTGGGTGAATAACTTCACTTATATGCATAAAACCAAAAATAAAGATACAGGTAACCCGCTTTCTATCGTGCCGAAATATACCTTGAATTCAAGCTTAAGTTATAAAATTACCGATAGTTTGGATGCAATGTTAACTTATACGCAATACGGTAAACAAAAATCCCGTAAAAATCCGGAAAACCGTATGGAAAATGGTAACAATACACACGTTAATCAACTTGCTGGCTCAGAAGATATTGGTGGCTATGCAGTTTGGGGATTAAGTGCGGGTTATAATTGGAAAGATACAATCAGCATTCGTGTTGGCGTAAGTAACTTATTTGATAAACGCATTTATCGTTCATCAAGCAGTACAAATTACAATGCTCATACTTATAACGAACCTGGTCGTGCTTATTATGCAACAGTTAAATATTCATTTTAATTGAGTATTTAGAAATGATAGAAAAAGTGTGGTCGATTTTGACCGCACTTTTTTATTGATTGAATTTGAAAAATGGTGAATTTCAGGTAATAAAAAACCCTGCATAGGCAGGGTTCTTCACACAGATTCAAATTATTTTGTACCTGGGATTTTGAAACGGCTGTTAAAGCGTTCAACACGACCACCAGTATCAACAACACGTTGTTTACCAGTGTAGAATGGGTGGCAGCTACCGCACACATCAAGGTTGATGTCTTTGCCTAAAGTTGAACGAGTTTTGATCACGTTACCGCAAGAACAAGTTGCAGTGATCTCTTTATATTCTGGATGAATACCTTGTTTCATAGAAAACCTCAAATTGAAGCCACGCCGCTATAAATGCTCTCCACTTACACCGCGTGAGTTAATAATCGCCGACAATCCGGCACCAAATAGACTGCGAATTATACTGAAAAAATCAAATTGATCAAGAGGTGTGCTTTAGTGATAGAATCATCGCAAAATTTTTGCTTATTTTGACCGTACTTTAGGAAAGTTATGTTAGCCCAATCCTCTGTTGATGCCCCTTTTGCCCATTCTGTTTTACAATGGTATGAAAAGTTTGGGCGTAAAAATTTGCCTTGGCAACAAAATAAAACCCTTTATGGTGTTTGGCTTTCCGAAGTGATGTTACAACAAACTCAAGTTTCCACAGTCATCCCTTATTTTGAGCGATTTATTAAAACCTTTCCTAATGTGACCGCACTTGCTAATGCGTCGCAAGATGAAGTATTGCATTTATGGACGGGACTAGGTTATTACGCCCGTGCGAGAAATTTGCATAAAGCCGCTCAAACCATCAGAGATGAATATCAAGGCGAATTTCCAACGCAATTTGAGCAAGTTTGGGCATTAACAGGCGTGGGGCGATCGACGGCTGGCGCAATTTTATCTTCCGTACAAAATCAACCTTATCCAATTTTAGATGGTAATGTAAAACGCGTTCTTTCTCGTTATTTTGCTGTTGAGGGTTGGCCTGGCGAAAAGAAAGTCGAAAATCAATTATGGCAGTTGAGTGAACAGGTTACACCAACCACGAGAGTCGCTGAATTTAATCAAGCGATGATGGATATCGGCTCGGCGATTTGCACTCGAACAAAACCTAAATGCGATCTTTGTCCTCTAAATAATGATTGTTTAGCTAATAAACTCGAAAAGTGGACAGAATTCCCTGGAAAGAAACCAAAGAAATCCTTGCCGGAAAAACAAAGTTATTTTTTGATTTTATCTTATCAAGGAAAAGTCTGGCTAGAACAGCGCGAAAGCAAAGGCTTATGGGGTGGATTATATTGTTTTCCTCAGTTTGATGATAAACAAACATTGCTGAATTATCTGAAAGAACAAGGGATTACCGAGTATCAAGAATGGGTAACTTTCCGTCATACGTTTAGCCATTTTCACTTAGACATTCATCCTATTTATGTTGAAGTTGATCGAAAATTTGAAGAGAGCGCTCGTTCAGATTGGAAAAAATTGTCAGAAAAAGGAAAAGAATCTCAATCTGGTCTATTAAGTGCGGTCAAATATTGGTATGATCCAACGTCACCTGAACAGATCGGGTTAGCTCAGCCTGTGAAAAATTTATTAACGCAATTTGTAAGGAATTATTATGGCTAGAACTGTTTTTTGCGAATATTTGAAACAAGATGCGGAAGGATTGGATTTTCAACTGTATCCCGGTGAATTAGGTAAACGTATTTTTAATTCAATTAGTAAACAAGCATGGGGTGAATGGATCAAAAAGCAAACCATGTTAGTGAACGAGAAAAAACTCAATATGATGAATGCCGAACATCGTAAATTATTAGAAGAAGAAATGGTGAATTTCTTATTTGAAGGCAAAGATGTGCATATTGAAGGTTACGTTCCCCCATCTAAATAACAAAAGATTATGAAAAAGTATTTATTATTGGCGCTACTTCCACTTTTATATGCTTGTAGCGACTCGCCAACCCATCGACGTGGCATTAATTATGACGAAGTGTTTTCAAAAGACACGCAAGGTTTAGATATTTTAACTGGTCAATTCTCCCATAATATCGATCGTATTTGGGGGGTAAATGAGCTTTTAGTGGCGAGTCGTAAAGACTACGTGAAATACACGGACTCTTTCTATACGCGTAGCCACGTAAGCTTTGACGAAGGTACAATTATTGTTGAAACTCAACAAGATCTTAATCGCTTACACAATGCGATTGTCCATACTTTATTGATGGGTTCCGATGCGAAAGGGATCGACTTATTTGCTTCTGGTGATGTACCGATTAGTACTCGTCCTTTCTTATTAGGTCAGGTTGTGGATAACAATGGTCAGCAAATTGCTAACCAAGTGATTGCAAGTAACTTTGCGACTTATTTAATCCAAAATAAATTACAAACTCGCCGCTTACAAAATGGTAACACTGTGCAATTTGTGGTGATCTCAATGATTGCAAACCACGTTGAAGTGCGTGCACAAAAATATATTCCATTAGTTCGTAAAGCTGCAGAACGCTATGGTATTGATGAAAGCTTGATTTTAGGTATTATGCAAACAGAATCTAGCTTCAACCCGTATGCGATCAGTTATGCGAATGCAATCGGCTTAATGCAAGTGGTACCAAGCACAGCAGGTCGTGATGTATTTGAGATGAAAGGTAAAGGTGGACAACCATCTGCACGTTACCTTTATGATCCAGCAAATAACATTGATGCGGGTGTCTCTTACTTATGGATTCTGCAAAATCAATATTTAGATGGTATTACTAATCCTACCTCTAAACGTTTTGCAATGATTTCTGCCTACAATAGTGGTGCAGGTGCAGTGTTACGCGTATTCGATGAGGATAAAGATGAGGCGATCTATAAGATCAACCAGATGTATCCAGAACAAGTGTATCGTATCTTAACGACTGCACACCCATCCTCACAAGCAAGAAACTACTTGTTGAAAGTGGATGCGGCGCAGAAGAAATTCCGCGTAAGACGATAATTTCTACGATGAAATACAATGCCCGAAAGAATTTTCGGGCATTATTTTTTGAGAAAGTGCGGTTATTTTTGATTGAGTTTTACAAAATACGTTCTTTTTATAGTCGTTTTGGTTATTAACCACTCAAACACACCAACTTTTTTACTTTTTTTGAATTTAATTGTTGACCGATACCCGAAAAAATAGTTTAATACGCTCCGTTGTCAGGCAGTAGCCAATAACGATAACGCCTCGATAGCTCAGTCGGTAGAGCAGGGGATTGAAAATCCCCGTGTCGGTGGTTCGATTCCGCCTCGAGGCACCATTTCCTCCTTAGTTCAGTCGGTAGAACGGTGGACTGTTAATCCATATGTCGCAGGTTCGAGTCCCGCAGGAGGAGCCAAATTCTAAGAAGCCGCTAAAGCAATTTAGCGGCTTTTGCTTTTTTGAATTCAGCATTATTCTGTTGTTTTCCTCTCTTTAAAATTTGCTCAAATTTCTCACCGCACTTTTTTGATCTAGATAAATATTTATGTAAAAAAGTCACATAAAATTGTTAGCAAGATCACACTTTATTATTTTTCACTTTGCAATCAGCCTATAACCTTATCATAATGCCACCATTAATTTAATGAATGAATATTCATTGGATAAAGATTTTATAATTAAACTTTAGAGGGTAATGTATGGACACTACAACTAATAAAAAATGGAATAAATTTGATACAGCTTGGGTATTAAACTTATTTGGAACTGCGGTGGGCGCAGGGGTATTATTTTTACCAATCAATGCAGGGATGGGCGGTTTTTGGCCTTTGGTTGTGATGGCGATTTTAGTCGGACCGATGACATATTTTGCACATCGTGGCTTGGCTTATTTCGTCTTGTCTTCTTCTAAGCCAGGCAGTGATATTACCGAAGTAGTTGAAGAACATTTCGGCCCGACCGCAGGGAAATTAATTACCTTATTATATTTCTTTGCGATTTTCCCAATTTTGTTGATTTATGGAAACGGGATCACCAATACGGTTGATTCTTTTATCGTCAACCAATTAGGCATGGCTTCACCAAACCGTGTGATTCTTTCTTTTGTATTAATTGCGATATTGATTTCAGTCATGTTGTTCAGTGAAAAAGTGATGTTGAAAATCACCGAATTACTCGTTTATCCATTGGTGTTGATTCTCTTGGCGTTATCAATTTATCTCATTCCGCAATGGAATGCTTCAATGCTTTATGAGCTTCCTACTGCTGGTGGCTTCATCACGACATTGTGGTTAACCATCCCAGTATTGGTTTTCTCTTTTAACCATTCTCCGGCAATTTCCTCTTTCACGCTTTCTCAACAACGTGAATATAAAGATTTTAATACAACGGAATATCACATCGGTCGCACAGAAAAAGGAACTTCAACTGTATTACTGTTCTTCGTGATGTTCTTTGTATTTAGCTGTGTATTAACTTTAACACCAGCAGAGTTATTAGAAGCAAAAGCACAAAATATTAGTATCTTGTCTTATCTTGCTAACAAATTTGATAACCCATACATTTCTTATTTTGCACCATTAGTGGCTTTCTTCGCGATTACAAGCTCATTCTTTGGCCATTATTTAGGCGCACGTGAAGGTTTAGAAGGCTTATACCTCAAAATGAAAGGTGAAAGCGTGAATCGTAAAAAATTAAATTACGGTACTGCAGTTTTCTTCTTATTGACTTTATGGGGTGTGGCAATCATTAATCCAAGTATTTTAGGTTTGATTGAATCCCTTGGCGGCCCAATTATTGCGATGATCCTTTTCATTATGCCTATGTATGCGATTCGCAATGTTCCAGCAATGAAACGCTATCAAGGTCGTTTTAGCAATGTATTTGTTACAGTTATGGGATTAATTGCTATCTCCGCGGTCGTATATGGATTATTATAAGCGGCTTTTTAGTTTAGCTTAGGATTTAAAATAATATGATTAGTGTATTTGATATGTTTAAAGTGGGAGTTGGGCCATCTAGCTCCCATACTGTCGGCCCGATGAAAGCAGGCAAGCAGTTTATTGACGATTTAATCGAGCAAGGTAAATTTGATGCCGTTGCAACCTTGCACGTTGATGTATATGGCTCTCTCTCCATGACGGGACATGGTCATAATACAGATATTGCGATCATCATGGGATTAGCCGGTTATCTACCGCATGATGTGGATATTGATTTAATCCCAACCTTTATCGAACAGGTTAAACAAACTAAAAAACTGTCGATTGCACAGGGCAAAAAAACGGTTAATTTCGATTGGGATGCCAATATGGTATTCCATAATTCCTTTTTATCATTGCATGAAAACGGTATGACCATTACTGCATTAGATGCTGATCGTAACGTGCTTTACCGTCAAACCTATTACTCTATCGGTGGTGGATTTATTGTAGATGAAGCGCATTTTGGTCAAGAGGAAGAAAATCCGGTGACTGTGCCATATCCTTATCAACATGCTGAAGATATTTTGAAACATTGTCAGGAGAGTGGCTTAATGCTCTCTACGGTGATGATGAAAAATGAATTAGCATTGCGTGATAAAAAAGAGGTTGAAGCACATTTACAGAATGTTTGGAAAACCATGAAAGATTGTATTGAACATGGTATTAAAACAGAAGGGGTGTTACCAGGGCCATTAAAAGTCGCCCGTCGTGCGCCATCACTTTATCGTCTCTTGGAGGCAAATAGCGGCCGTTTAGCCCATGACCCAATGTATGTGATCGACTGGGTGAATATGTTTGCCCTTGCAGTAAATGAAGAGAATGCGGCAGGTGGTCGAGTTGTGACTGCACCAACTAATGGCGCATGCGGTATTGTGCCGGCAGTGCTTTCTTATTATGAAAAATTTGTCGCACCTTTAACACCAGAAGTCATTGAGCGCTACTTATTGGCTGCCGGTATGATTGGTTCCCTTTATAAGATGAATGCATCTATTTCGGGGGCAGAGGTCGGTTGCCAAGGTGAAGTGGGGGTTGCATGTTCAATGGCTGCCGCAGGTTTAACTGAGATCTTAGGTGGTACGCCGGTACAAGTGTGTATCGCAGCTGAAATTGCGATGGAACATAACTTGGGCTTAACTTGCGACCCGGTTGGTGGCCAAGTGCAAGTACCTTGTATTGAACGTAACGCGATTGCTTCGGTGAAAGCGATTAACGCTAGCCGTATGGCATTACGCCGAACCACTAATCCTCGCGTAACCTTGGATAAAGTGATCGAAACCATGTATGAAACAGGTAAAGACATGAATGCCAAATATCGCGAAACATCGAAAGGTGGCTTAGCGGTAAAAGTAGTGTGTTCTTAAGATTTCATTGATAATAAAAGAGCGGTCATTTTTGACCGCTCTTTTTTATTTCCCTTTCACGTCAATAATGATCACTTCCGACTGTGAACCTAAGCGCATTGGGATGCCCCAAAAGCCGTAACCAGAAGTGACAAAAACATGTGGATTGCCAATTTTTTCATGGCCATAATCCAGACGATACATCATTTTTGTGATTAAACTAGCGGGGAATACTTGCCCTTTATGCGCATGCCCTGAAACTTGAATATCAAGCGGGAGTGAAGCATGTTTTTCGATATCTGTTGGGCGGTGATCCAATAGAATAATCGGTAAGTCAGTATTCACTTGTTTTAATAACGTCTTGGTGCTTGGTCTATCGTGAGCAAGATTGTCATTTCGTCCAATCAGTACCAATTCATTATTTAATGTTAATGTTTCATCTCTTAATACCGTAATACCTGCTTTGCGAATTTCTCGATCAATTCGATCTTGATCACCGAATAAGTCATGATTGCCTAGTGTGGCATAAACGCCCATTGGCGCTTTAAGTTTTGCTAAATGCGGTTGCATTTTTTCGGCTAAATAAGCGTTGACGTTATCGTCCATAATATCACCAGGCAGTAAAATGATATCGACCTTTTCCTGCTGCATAATATCAGCCAGTTTATCCAATTCTTTCCCACCAAATAATTTGCCTAAATGGAGATCGCTTGCCATGCCAATTCGCAATGGTTTAATCGGTTTATCTAGCGTAATTTCATAATGAATAACACGTGTGACATAGGCGTTATACACACTTAAGGCAGTGATACCAATAAATAAAACGGGGTAAGCAATGCGCAAAGTGCGGTCAATTTTGGTAATGGATTTGGATTTTCGGAAAAGGAAGTGGATACCTCCCACAGCGATACTCGCAAAGGCTGAAAAAAGGAGTAGCGCGAGCATTAAAGCAATAAGTCGAAATACCGTAAAAAGCTTTAAAAAATGGCAAATAACCAAGACATTAGGAAGCAAAAAACTGGTAAAAGTGATAGTTCGTCTTGCCTTTTTGGAGAATGGTTTGTTAAGCCACCAAATCAGCGTTTTATTAAAAATATAAATCAGCAGTTGTAACAAAATAATAGCTGCCGTAAATATAAAGTAATAACGAGTTTCCATCAGCGATTCCTAAATAAAAGTGCGGTCGTTTTTGACCAAGTTTTGAAGTATGGAATAATAAATTTCTCTGTTCCCAAAGGCAAATTTTTTCGCTAAAATGCGGCTCGTTTTAGTTAATTTAAGAAGGAAAATCCAATGTTTGGAAAAGGCGGTTTAGGCGGCTTGATGAAACAAGCCCAACAAATGCAAGAAAAAATGCAAAAAATGCAGGAAGAAATTGCCCAATTAGAAGTAACAGGCGAAAGTGGTGCAGGTTTAGTAAAAATCACGATTAATGGTGCGCACAACTGCCGTCGTATTGAGATCGATCCTTCTTTAATGGAAGACGACAAAGAAATGTTGGAAGATTTAATCGCTGCCGCATTCAACGATGCAGTCCGTCGTGCAGAAGAATTGCAAAAAGAAAAAATGGCTTCTGTGACCGCAGGCATGCCATTACCTCCAGGAATGAAACTTCCATTTTAATTCATTGGGTGTGTGAATTTACACGTTCACACACCATTCATTTTCTCCCATCATAAATATTATGCAAAGCAGTCCACTTTTAGAACATCTTATTGAAAACCTTCGTTGCTTGCCGGGTGTTGGCCCGAAATCAGCACAGCGTATGGCTTATCATCTTTTACAGCGCAATCGTAGCGGTGGAATGAACCTAGCACGTGCATTAACGGAAGCGATGTCTAAAATTGGACATTGTTCACAGTGTCGCGATTTTACCGAAGAGGAAGCGTGCAATATTTGTAACAATCCTCGTCGTCAAAATTCAGGTTTGCTTTGCGTGGTGGAAATGCCGGCAGACATTCAGGCCATTGAGCAAACAGGCCAATTTTCTGGGCGTTATTTTGTCTTAATGGGGCATTTATCGCCTTTAGATGGTATTGGTCCGAAAGAAATTGGTTTAGATTTATTGCAAAAACGTCTGGTAGAAGAATCTTTCCACGAAGTGATTTTAGCCACCAATCCAACGGTGGAAGGCGATGCGACAGCCAATTATATTGCGGAAATTTGCCATCAGCATAATATTAAAGTGAGCCGTATTGCTCACGGAATCCCTGTTGGTGGGGAATTAGAAACCGTGGACGGCACCACCTTAACCCACTCTTTCTTAGGTCGTCGTCAGATCGACTAATCTTATGCGCCTGTTTATTGCCGAGAAACCCAGTCTTGGGCGAGCGATTGCCGATGTATTGCCAAAACCTCATCAACGGGGGGATGGTTTTATTAAATGCGGCAATGATGATGTCGTGACTTGGTGTGTGGGGCATTTGCTCGAACAGGCAGAACCCGATGCCTACGATCCAAAATTCAAACAATGGCGTTTAGAACATTTACCTATCATTCCTGAAAAATGGATTTTGTTACCGCGAAAGGAAGTAAAAAAACAACTTTCTGTGGTGGAAAAACTCATTCATCAAGCCGATGTTTTAGTTAACGCAGGCGACCCCGATAGAGAAGGGCAGTTGCTGGTGGATGAAGTATTTAGTTATGCCAATTTATCAGCCGAAAAACGTGATGGCATTTTGCGTTGTCTGATTAGCGATCTTAACCCAAGTGCGGTCGAAAAAGCCGTACAAAAGCTCCAACCGAATCGTCATTTTATTCCATTGGCTACCTCCGCACTGGCGCGTGCTCGTGCCGATTGGCTTTATGGCATTAATATGACCCGCGCTTATACCATTCGTGGTCGCCAAGCCGGTTATGATGGTGTGCTTTCCGTTGGGCGAGTGCAAACTCCCGTATTAGGCTTGATTGTTCGACGTGATTTGGAAATTGAAAATTTCCAACCAAAAGATTTCTATGAAGTGTTGGCATGGGTGAAAGACGAAAAAACGTCTGAAAATCCGACCGCACTTTTTTCTGCACTTTGGCACCCGAGTAAGGCTTGTGAAGATTACCAAGATGAAGATGGTCGCGTGCTGTCTTTAGGCTTAGCCGAAAATGTGGTGAAACGCATTACCGATCAACCTGCCGAAGTGACCGAATATGTAGATAAGCGTGAGAAAGAAACGGCGCCTTTACCTTATTCGTTGTCAGCATTGCAGATTGATGCGGCAAAACGTTTTGGGATGTCGGCGCAAAGCGTGTTGGATACCTGTCAGCGGTTATATGAAGCCCATCGTTTGATTACCTATCCGCGTTCTGATTGTCGCTATTTGCCAGAAGAGCATTTTGCTGAGCGACATAAAGTGATGAATGCCATTTCACAGCATTGTCAGACTTACCAAACCTTGCCATTGGTGGTGGATAGTGAGCAGCGTAATCGTTGCTGGAACGATAAAAAAGTGGAAGCGCACCATGCGATCATTCCGACGGCTAATACGCGCTCGATAAATCTAAGCATTGATGAACAACGTATTTATGAACTCATTGCACGTCAGTATTTATTGCAGTTTTGCCCCGATGCGGAATATCGTAAAAGCAAAATTACCTTAAGTATTGCAGGCGGTACTTTTGTGGCACAAGCGCGTAACTTGCAAACTGCAGGGTGGAAAGAGTTGCTTGGCAAAGAAGACGAAGATGAAAATCAAGAGCCGCTGTTGCCGATCGTGAAGAAAGGACAGATCCTGTATTGCGAACGAGGTGAAGTGGTGAGCAAAAAAACGCAACCGCCAAAACCTTTTACTGATGCGACGTTGCTTTCCGCCATGACAGGGATTGCGCGCTTTGTGCAAGATAAAGAATTGAAAAAAATTCTGCGAGAAACAGATGGACTTGGCACAGAGGCAACACGCGCAGGCATTATTGAATTGCTGTTTAAACGAGGCTTTTTGACCAAAAAAGGACGCAATATTCACAGCACAGAAACGGGGCGGATCCTCATTTCAGCGCTACCGGATATTGCCACACAACCTGATATGACGGCACATTGGGAAGCTCAGCTAACAGATATCAGCCAAAAACAGGCGAGTTATCAGCAATTTATGTTTACGCTCAATCAAATGTTGCCGGATTTAGTGCGCTTTGTGGATTTCACCGCATTACGTCGTTTAAGTCAGATTTCAAAAGGTTTAAGTACACCAGCAACGAAACGAAAAAGAGCGATCAAAAAATCGGAAGATTTAAACGCTGAAAATTGATTAAACTTAATACAATTAAGTAAAAAAAATGGGAAAGCGCTTGCGAAAAGCGTGAATTTTATATAACATTTGCTCTCAGTTTTCTTGCGAAATCGCAATTTAGAGAAGAAAGAATAATGTACAATATTTTATTATTTGTTTATGTATTAATTTGTATCGCCTTAATCGGCTTTATCCTTGTTCAACAAGGTAAAGGTGCGAACGCAGGTGCGTCATTTGGCGGCGGTGCATCAGGTACCATGTTTGGTTCTGCAGGTGCAGGTAACTTTTTAACCCGTACCAGCGCAATCTTAGCAACTGGCTTTTTTGTGATTGCTTTAGTGTTAGGTAACATTAACTCTCACCGTGGCAACGTACAAAAAGGTTCGTTCGACGATTTATCTCAAACTGCTGAACAAGTTCAACAACAGCAACAACAAGCTGCTCCAGCTGTTGAAAACAAAAATAACGATATTCCGCAATAAGGAATAAAAACAGAATAAACGCTCTGGTGGTGGAATTGGTAGACACGCTATCTTGAGGGGGTAGTGGCCGCAGGCCGTGCGAGTTCAAGTCTCGCCCAGAGCACCAAATATAAACCGACTTAATTAAGTCGGTTTTTTTTCGCCTAAAATTTGCTTGAATAGCTAGTTATTATCCCCTGTTTTGGTTACAATCTGTCGATTTTCTTTTTCTAGAAACCCATTAGGAGAGCACTATGAACTTCCCTCAAATCGCCCAGCAAGTGATTGATAAGCTTGGTGGCAAAGAAAACATCGCCACCGCAGCACATTGTGCAACGCGTTTACGTATTGTGTTAAACGATGAAAGCAAAGTGGATAAAGAAGGTATTGATAACATTGAAGGCGTGAAAGGGCAGTTTGCAGTCGCCGGTCAATATCAAATTATCTTCGGTTCAGGTACGGTGAATAAAGTCCATGCTGAACTTACCAAATTACTTGGTATTGGCGATGTGAGCAAAGCCGAAGTGGCAGAAGCAGCGTCAGGCAATCAAAACTTATTGCAACGTTTGGTGAAAGGCTTAGCGGATATTTTCGTGCCAATCATTCCGGCAATCGTAGCAGGCGGTTTGTTAATGGGTATTCACTCCATGCTGACAGCGAAAGGTTTCTTCGTTGATGAATTAAGCGTGATTGATATGCACCCAGGTCTTGCGGATTTGGTGGATTTTATTAATACTATCGCGAACGCACCGTTTGTATTTTTACCGGTATTACTTGGTTTCTCTGCCACCCGTAAATTCGGCGGTAACCCATTCTTAGGGGCGGCCCTTGGGATGTTATTAGTTCACCCTGCATTAGCAGATGGTTGGAACTACGCATTAACCCTTGCGCAAGGCAAAATCCAATACTGGAATGTATTCGGTCTTGAAATTGAAAAAGTCGGCTATCAAGGCACCGTTATCCCAACATTAGTTTCTGCTTGGGTATTAGCAACCTTAGAAAAAACCTTCCGTAAGTTTGTGCCTTCTTACTTAGATAACCTCATTACCCCATTATTCTCGCTCTTTATTGCGGGCTTCTTAGCGTTTACCGTAATCGGTCCAATCGGTCGTGAAGCGGGTTCATTAATTGCTTCAGGCTTAACTTGGTTATATGATACTTTAGGCTTCGTTGGTGGTGCAATCTTCGGGGCATTCTATGCACCAATCGTTATTACGGGTATGCACCAAACCTTCATTGCAGTTGAAACACAATTATTAGCTGAAATGGCAAATACAGGCGGTACCTTTATTTTCCCAATCGCTGCAATGTCAAACATCGCACAAGGTGCAGCTTGTTTAGGTGTGGCAGTGGCATTAAAAGATCCAAAAGTGCGCGGTCTAGCAGTACCATCTGGTATTTCTGCACTATTAGGGATTACTGAACCGGCGATGTTCGGGGTGAACTTACGCTATCGTCAGGCTTTCTTTGCGGCGATGATTGGTTCAGGTCTTGCAAGTGCCTTTATCGCGTTCTTTAATGTAAAAGCGATTGCATTAGGGGCAGCAGGTTTCTTAGGTATTCCATCTATCAAACCGGATAGCCTTGCAATGTACAGCATCGGTATGGTGATTTCATTTGTGGTGGCATTCACGCTTTCTGTCATTTTCGTGAAACGCGCACAAGCAAAAGCCTAATTGAGATAAAAAAGAAAAAGCACGAGTTTAAGCTCGTGCTTTTTTGTTTGGAAAAATACGTCTAAAAATGACCGCACTTTTAGTGAGAATTAGCCTTCTCGACAGTTTAACCAAGTGCTTCTCATGCCTTGATTATTCTTGTAGTACACAGAATTATTTTCACGAGCGATTAAATCAACATAACTGCCATCAATCGGCTCATAAGAGCGATAAATCACTTCAAAGCGATTTCCGCGTGCATTTAAGGTACGATTTTCCACATGATCAAACGGCACTGCTTTTCCACCGTCTAATTGAAAATAAATACCAAAGTTATCTTTCATGCGGCTTTCTCTTGAAAGTGGGAAGTAAGTGGTTAAATAAGAATTCGAACCTGTTTCTGAATTGCGGCAAGAATAATAATAACGCTTGTAGTCTTTCGGATTGTTTAATTCCGCTTGGCTAATGTTATTTTTAAGGTATCGTGTTTTAACGGTTTTCTTTGGTTGTTGTGTTGTGGTACAAGCAAACAAACCTACGAATGCCGCCGTGAGTAATGCTATTTTAAATTTATTCATCGATAAAGTTCCGAGAGTAGAGTGAATGAGAAAGGGAGTATGATAGCGGAAATTAAGTAATAGAGAAAGGACAAAGTACAGGAGCTTTTAAGATATTTTTAATTGAAATTAAGCAGACCTTGGAAAACTTAAGACTCAAAAATATCTCAATTTTTTAATAGTTTACGTCATAAATAAATTAAAGAGGGTAAATCTATGGTATTTATTTCATCTGAATATCTATAATATGTTTTGGGTTAAATAGTATATTTTCTGATTTATAAACTAATTCAAAATATTTTTTGATAAAGCTATAGTTATTATCATTTATTTTATTTGAGTTGTTTTCAGCATTTGAGAGGATGATGCAGTTTTTTGGTTCTCCTAATAATGTAATTAATTTGTTAATTTTATGTTTTTTTATTTTCTTCATTAATGATTTCGAATCTAAAGGGAAATTTTTTCGTTGAGAGTTCATTGGTGGTTGGAAGTATTTAATTAAAGTTGCTTCTATTATTTCTAATGTAGTTTGAAAGTTAACTATTTTAGTTTCTAATTTTTCAGAGAATCTATATAAAATTATTGTGCATTGTTTAGTTGGTTTATTAGACAGTTGGGCCAGTATTTTTTGTAGTTTTTCATGCCCTTCACTTAATCTATCTTGTGCTTGTCTACCTTCAGATTTAGCTATTCCTATATATTGAATATCTAATTTAATCGGTTCAAGTAACTCTCCATATTGCGTTAGAAAACCAAGATCACAAACAACATTTTGTGTATTTTCATTGTGTGTAAATGAGAAAGAGTCATTCCAACATTCACTAAAACTTGCTATACCTAATTTTACATTTTTTAAAGTTAGAGGAGATTTAAATTTAATTTCTTGTTCTATATTTGTATTAGAAAATCGAATTTTTGCTGAAAAGTGAGATTCATCTAAAGTTTTTATTGAACCCGAAACTATTGAAAATCTATCATGAAGAGCTAGCATGTACATTCTAAAATCATTAAAATCTCCTGTCATATGCAATCTTTGATTACCAATTTTTATGGTGTGGTTATTTTCATCCTTAGGAACTTTATTTAGTTGATCAATATAACTAGGATTCGCTAGAGTTGCTGGACCGCTAGAGAAAATAATAGTTTCTTTAGGAAGTAATTTTGATAAGTCTTCTATAAAATCATACATATAAAATAATTCTATCAGTTAGTGAAATGGAGTTAAAAAGTAAAAATGGTATAGAAAAACTATACCATCTAGAGAATATTATGATAAATAGTATTACTTCATCGCCACACCCAACCATTTCATCATCTCTCTTTCATCCCAACCTTTACGTTTGGCATAATCTTGAGCTTGGTCTTCATCGATGCGACCTAAGGTGAAATAGTTACTTGCAGGGTGGGTGAAGTACCAACCGCAGACGGAAGCTGCCGGCCACATGGCGTAGCTTTCGGTGAGTTTCATGCCGATGCGTTGTTCGACTTCCAATAAATCCCAAATCAAGGCTTTTTCTGTATGCTCAGGGCAGCTTGGATAACCCGGTGCAGGGCGGATGCCGACATAGTTTTCATTGATTAAACCTTGATTGTCGAATTCTTCTTGCGTGTAGCCCCAGATGCGGGTGCGAAGCTCAAAGTGTAGGTATTCTGCCATCGCTTCGGCTAAGCGATCGCCCACAGCTTGTAGCAAGATAGCGTTGTAGTCATCGCTTGCCGCTTTATAGCCTTCTACAAGCTCCATTTCTTCAATACCCGCACAAACGGCGAACATACCCATCCAGTCTTTTTTGCCGCTTTCGCGATCGGCAATAAAGTCGCTTAAGGCAAAGTTAAACGGGCTTTTGCTGTTTTTGCCCCGTTCCGTTTGTTGGCGTAAGCCGTAAGCGGTGCCAATAGGTTTTGTGCGTTCTTCATCAGCGAAAAGCACCACATCATCGCCCACACGTTCCGCAGGGAAAATACCTAAAATACCGCTTGGATTGAGCTTGTGGTTTTGTTCTAATTCATCTAATACCACTTGCGCATCGTTCCACACTTTGCGTGCTTCTTCGCCACCTTCTGGATAATCGAAAGCGTCAGGGTAGCCGCCCATTAAGCCCCAAATGCGGAAGAATGGTGACCAGTCGATAAATTTACGTAATGTGGCAATCGGTACGTTTTTAAATTCCACAATACCGGTTTGGTTTGGTTTAGGAGGCACGTAATCTGCCCATTCACCACTAAAGCCATCAAAGCGGTTTGCGCGAGCCTCTTCAATGCTGAGCTGTTTACGCAGTGGTTTACGGTTAGAGAAAGATTGTTGAATTTTCTCGTAATCTTTCTTGAATTGTTCCCACAATGCCGCACGGCTTTCAGGATTCATCAATGCCGCACACACCGTCACCGCACGGGAGGCATTTGAGGTATAAAATACGCCGTGTTCTTTATATTTAGGATAAAGTTTAATTGCCGTATGTTCTTTAGAGGTGGTCGCACCGCCAATCATCACAGGCAGATTTAAGCCTAAGCGAGTCATTTCACCTAAGAAGTATTCCATCTCATCTAGAGAAGGGGTAATTAAACCACTTAACGCGATGATGTCCGCTTTTTCATCAATAGCGGTTTGAATGATTTTGTCCGCCGGCACCATCACGCCCAAGTCAATCACTTCAAAGTTATTACATTGCATCACCACGCTCACGATGTTTTTACCGATGTCGTGCACGTCGCCTTTTACGGTGGCGATCACCACTTTACCGTTGCTTGAACCTTTTTGTTTGGTAGCGTTGATAAATGGCTCTAAATACGCCACAGATTGTTTCATCACGCGCGCAGATTTCACTACTTGTGGCAGGAACATTTTACCGTCACCGAATAAATCGCCGACGACATCCATCCCTTCCATCAGCGGCCCTTCAATGACATCTAATGGGCTTGGTAATTGTTGGCGGGCTTCTTCAGTATCTTCCACAATGTAAGTGGTAATCCCTTTCACTAGCGCATGTTTTAAACGTTCTTCTACAGGCCAAGTACGCCATTCTGCGACAGAATCGACCGCACTTTCATCATTGCCTTGGTTACGATATTTTTCTGCAATATCGAGCAGTTTTTCAGTAGCATCTGGGCTACGGTTTAATACCGCATCTTCTACAATTTCACGTAATTCAGGATCGAGATCGTCATAAATTGCGAGCTGCCCCGCATTCACAATTCCCATATCCATGCCTTGTTTGATGGCGTGATAGAGGAAGACAGCGTGAATAGCTTCACGCATCACGTTGTTACCACGGAATGAGAAAGACACATTCGACACACCGCCCGAGATTTTCGCATGCGGTAGGGCACGTTTAATGCGACCTGTGGCGTTGATGAAATCTACACCGTAGTTGTTGTGTTCTTCAATCCCTGTACCGATAGCAAAAATATTCGGATCGAAAATAATATCTTCTGGTGGGAAACCTACTTGGTTCACTAAAATGTCATAAGCACGGCTACAAATTTCGACTTTGCGATCTTCAGTATCGGCTTGACCTACTTCGTCAAACGCCATAACCACCACTGCTGCACCGTATTTACGCACCAGTTTAGCGTGGTCGATAAAGATTTCTTCGCCCTCTTTAAGCGAAATAGAGTTCACAATCGGTTTACCTTGCACTGATTGCAAGCCAGCCTCAATCACTTCCCATTTAGACGAGTCGATCATCACAGGCACTTTGGCCGCATCTGGTTCGGTCGCCATAATATTGAGGAAACGGGTCATGCATTTTTTGCTGTCTAGCAAGGCTTCATCCATATTGATGTCGATCACTTGCGCACCGTTTTCCACTTGGTCGATGGCAATTTCAATCGCTTCGGCAAATTTGTCTTCTTTAATTAAGCGTTTGAATTTCGCCGAACCTGTTACGTTATTGCGTTCGCCCACGTTCACGAATAGGCTTTCATCATCAATATTGAGTGGTTCTAAGCCTGATAAACGCATCGCGGTTTTAATTTCGGGTAATTTACGCGGTGCAATACCTTGCATAGCATCCGCAAAGGCTTTGATATGTTCTGGCGTCGTACCGCAACAACCACCGACAATGTTTACAAAGCCACTTTCTGCCCATTCTTTAAGGTGTGCGGCCATCTCTTCTGCCCCTAAATCATAGCCACCAAAAGCATTTGGTAAGCCCGCATTTGGGTGAACAGACACATAGGTTTCGCTGATTTTAGACAGTTGTTCAACATATTGGCGGAGTTCTTTCGGACCGAGCGCACAGTTCAAACCAAAAGTCAGTGGTTTAGCGTGACGAAGCGAGTTGTAGAATGCTTCTGTGGTTTGTCCGGAAAGGGTACGGCCGGAAGCATCGGTAATGGTGCCGGAAATCATAATCGGCAATTCCACGCCTAATTCTTCAAATACGGTTTCAATGGCGAAAATAGCGGCTTTTGCGTTTAACGTGTCGAAAATGGTTTCGATCATGATTAAATCAGCACCACCTTCAATTAAGCCTTTGGTTGCTTGGGCATAGGCATCGACCAATTCCATAAACGTCACATTACGGAAACCTGGGTCGTTTACATCAGGAGAAATAGAGGCTGTACGGTTGGTTGGCCCTAACACGCCCGCAACAAAGCGAGGTTTTTCCGGTGTGTTGTATTTATCTGCGGCTAAACGGGCTAGTTTTGCGCCTGCAAAATTCAGTTCGTAGGCAATAGACTGTAAATCATAATCTGCTTGCGCAATGGTCGTAGAACTGAAGGTATTGGTTTCAATAATATCGGCGCCCGCTTGTAAATATTTCTCATGAATGGCAGAAATTAACAGCGGTTGGGTCAAGGTGAGCAAGTCATTATTGCCACGTAAATCAACCGCACTTTCTTTAAAACGCTCGCCTCTAAAATCAGCCTCGGTGAGTTTGTATTTTTGGATCATCGTTCCCATCGCACCATCTAAAATAAGGATGCGTTCAGCGAGGGATTTTTTCAGTAATTCGGTTTGATTATGTGACATAGACAGCTCTTTTTAAAATCAATCAATATTGAAGAGAATGATAGGTATAAGCACACAGAGTGTCAAATAAAAGGGTGGAAAGTGCGGTAAAAAAATGGAATGTTTTCAAAAAGAAAGGCGGACAAATTGTCCGCCGAATGGTTAGCAATATTTGCTGTCCGAGTAAAAAAACAGATTAACGTAAAAATGCCGGAATATTTTTTTCGTATTCGCTAATGGCATCTTCGTGTTGTAACGTTAAACCGATGTTATCCAAGCCGTTTAACAAACAATGACGGCGGAATTCATCCAGTTCAAAGTGATAGACTTTGTCACCTACAGTGACAGTCATCGCTTCTAAATCCACATGGATTTGTTTGCCTTCATTTGCCCACACCCATTGGAAGATCTCTTCCACTTCCTCTTCGCTTAAACGAATTGGCAACATGTGGTTGTTTAAACTGTTGTTATAGAAAATATCCGCAAAACTTGGTGCGATCATCACTTTGAAACCATAATCGGCTAATGCCCAAGGTGCGTGTTCACGCGAAGAACCACAACCAAGATTTTTACGCGCTAATAAAATGGTCGCGCCTTGATATTGTGGATAATTCAATACGAAATCTGGATTTGGCTTGGTGCCTTCTACATCCAAATAACGCCATTCATGGAATAAGTGTTTGCCGAAACCTACGCGGGTAATGGCTTGTAAAAATTGTTTTGGAATAATCGCATCCGTGTCCACGTTTGCCGCATCCAATGGCACTACTAAGCCTGAAAGTTGTTTAAATCCTGCCATTTTCTGCTCCTTAATTTAATGTGACGTCACGAATATCAACGAATTTACCGAACATTCCCGCTGCTGCGGCCATGGCTGGACTCACCAAGTGAGTGCGACCATTACGGCCTTGGCGACCTTCAAAGTTACGGTTCGAAGTAGAAGCACAACGTTCCCATTCACCTAAACGGTCATCGTTCATCCCTAAACACATTGAGCAGCCAGGATTACGCCATTCAGCGCCCGCTTCGATAAAGATTTTATCCAAGCCTTCTTTTTCTGCTTGTTCTTTCACTAAACCAGAACCTGGCACCACTAAAATACGTTTTACATTGTCAGCTTTTTTGCGACCTTTCATCACGGCAGCTGCGGCACGTAAATCTTCGATACGAGCATTGGTGCAAGAGCCAATAAACACTTGATCCACTGGAATGTCTTTTAAATCGGTATTCGGTTCTAAACCGATATAATTCAACGCTTTTTCTGCTGAAGCACGAGTCACCGGATCGGTCATTTCTGCTGGATTTGGCACTGGCTGATCGATACCGATTACTTGGCCTGGGTTTGTTCCCCAAGTTACCTGTGGTGCAATATCTTTGGCTTCTAATGTGATGACCGTGTCAAATTTCGCATCATCGTCAGATTTTAAAGTTTTCCAATAAGCGACTGCATCATCCCAATCTTTACCTTTCGGTGCATGTGGACGACCTTTTAAGTATTCGAAAGTGGTTTCATCTGGTGCGATTAAGCCGGCTTTCGCGCCCATTTCAATTGCCATATTACAAACAGTCATACGGCCTTCCATGGAAAGATCACGAATCGCTTCACCGCAGAATTCCACCACATGGCCTGTACCGCCTGCCATGGTAGTTTTACCGATAATGGCAAGAATAATGTCTTTTGCGGTAATGCCTGGTGCTACTTTGCCACGCACTTCAATTTTCATATTTTTCGCACGAGCTTGTTTTAAGGTTTGTGTGGCTAATACGTGTTCGACTTCAGATGTACCAATACCAAATGCCAAAGCACCGAACGCACCGTGAGTTGCTGTATGAGAGTCACCACAAACGATAGTCATGCCTGGTAAGGTTAAACCTTGTTCAGGGCCCATCACATGCACGATACCTTGTTCTTTGGTGGTCATGTCGAATAATTGAATACCAGTCGCTTTTGTGTTTTTTTCAAGTTCCAATACTTGAATTTTCGCTTGGCCTTCAAGTTTGTTCACATCACGTACTTGGGTTGAAATACTGTGATCCATGGTGCCGAACGTTTTACTGACTTGACGTACTTGGCGGCCTGCTACACGTAAACCATCAAAGGCTTGTGGGCTGGTTACTTCATGGATTAAATGACGGTTAATATACAAAATCGGCGTTTCGCCTTCAGCTTCGTATACCACGTGGGCATCGAATAATTTTTCGTAAAGAGTTTTTGCCATAATTTTTCTCAATTCGTTAGAGTAGTAAGTGCGGTCAAATTATTACTCGTAAATTCCTAAAGATTTACTCGCTCCTTCGGAGCCGTTGGTAGAACCAACGTTCAAAAAGCGTTGCTTTTTGTCAGTGTTTTTAAACCGCACTTTAATTGTTTTTTATTAGATTGCGTTAGCGATTAATGTACCCATTTCTGCTGTTGAAACAGGGGCAGAGTCATCGGCTAAATCACCCGTACGGTGATCATTTGCTAAGACTTTTTGCACGGCATTTTCAATCGCATCTGCGGCATCATTTAAGTTGAAGCTGTAACGCAACATCATCGCCGCAGAAAGAATTTGTGCGATTGGGTTGGCAATGCCTTTGCCTGCGATATCTGGTGCGGAACCGCCAGCCGGTTCATATAAACCGAAACCTTCTTCATTTAAGCTAGCAGATGGCAACATCCCCATAGAACCTGTGATCATCGCCGCTTCATCAGAAATAATATCACCGAAAATGTTAGAGCAGAGGAGCACATCGAAAGACTCAGGCGCTTTGATTAATTGCATAGTAGCATTGTCGATATAAATGTGTTCTAAAGTGACTTCAGGGTAGTCTTTCGCCACTTCAGTTACGGTTTCACGCCATAAGATTGAGGCTTGTAATACGTTCGCTTTATCCACAGAAGTGACGTGTTTACGACGTTTCATTGCGGCATCAAAAGCTGCACGCGCAATGCGTTCAATTTCATATTTGTAATAAACTTCGGTATCGAATGCTTTGGTTTGTGCACCTTCGCCTTCACGGCCTTTAGGCTGACCGAAATAAATCCCGCCCGTTAATTCACGCACAACCACCATATCAAACCCTTTCGCTGCAATATCTGCACGTAATGGACAGAATTTTTCGAGTCCTTTATAAAGGGTAGCAGGGCGGAGATTGCAGAATAATTTGAAATGTTTACGCAATGGTAATAATGCACCGCGTTCTGGTTGTTGATCCGGTGGTAAATTTGTCCATTTTGGGGCCACCTACAGAGCCAAACAAAATCGCATCAGCATCATCACAACCTTTTAAGGTTTCTGCCGGTAATGGGCAACCACAATGATCAATTGCAGCACCACCCACATAAAACTCGTTAAAGTTAAGTTTGAAACCGAATTTTTCTTGGACTTTGTTTAATACTTTGATGGCTTCAGCCATCACTTCTGGACCAATACCGTCTCCCGGTAGAACAGCGATGTTGTATGATTGCATATTATTTTTCCTATTTCAGTCACACCAAAGTGCGGTTAATTTTCTCCCCTCTTTTGTAAAGAGGGGCTGGGGGGAGATTTTTACGATATAAAATTCACTGCAGAGGTTGATGTTGCTTCTGCCAAATCTCCCCTAACCCCTCTTTGCTAAAGAGGGGGATTGGATTAATGATGTTTGTGGCTTTTAATATCAGCGACTTTATGTGCACGATAAATGGCATTAATTGCATGAACTAAAGCAAGTGCGGAAGATTCAACGATGTCTGTCGCTAAACCAACACCGTGGAATTTACGGCCTTCGTGTTCAACCACGATATCCACCTGACCTAACGCTTCAGCACCTTCGCCTTTTGCAGTTAAGTTATAGTGCGACATTTTGATATCTAAGCCGGTTAAATTCAAGATCGCATTGTAAACTGCATCAACCGGACCATTACCACCGATAGAAGAGGTGCTTAATTTTTTACCATCCAATTCCACTTGAACAAATGCAGTTGCTGGATACTCTTTAGTGGAGTGTGCAGAAAGTTTATCTAACACTAAACGATCTTCATCCCCTTGTTGCATATCAATGAACGCTAAAGCCTCTAAGTCATAATCGAATACTTGGCCTTTTTTGTCTGCTAATTTTAAGAACGCTTCATACAATTTGTCTAAATCGTAATCTTGTTCGGTGTAGCCCATATCTGCCATGTGGCCTTTTACTGCTGCGCGACCAGAACGTGCGGTTAAGTTCAATTTCTCTTTCTTCAAGCCGATAGTTTCTGGTGACATGATTTCGTAGGTATTTTGGTTTTTTAACATACCATCTTGGTGAATACCGGATGAATGTGCGAAAGCGTTTGAACCTACAATCGCTTTATTCGGTTGGATTGGCATATTACAAAGTTGGCTCACCATTTGGCTAACACGGTGGATTTCTTGTGTGTTGATACGTGTATCCACGCCCATAAATTCTTGACGAACTTTCATTGCCATCACCACTTCTTCAAGAGAGGTATTGCCTGCGCGTTCACCAATGCCGTTGATAGTACATTCAATTTGACGTGCACCATTTTGTACAGCGGTTAAGGAGTTAGCCGTTGCCATACCCAAGTCATTGTGGCAATGTACGGAAATCACAGCTTTATCGATATTTGGTACGCGGTTACGTACTTCAGCAATAATATTGCCGAATTGATTAGGTAAGCAGAAACCAACAGTGTCAGGAATATTTACAGTTGTTGCACCTGCATTAATTGCCGCTTCAACAATACGACAAATGTTGTTGATACCTGTACGGCCTGCATCTTCGCAAGAAAATTCTACATCGTCAGTATAGTTACGTGCATGTTTTACTGCGGCTACAGCCATTTCAACTACATCGTCAAAGGTACGTTTTAATTTGGCTTCAACGTGTAATGCTGAAACTGCAATAAATGTGTGGATACGAAACGCTTCTGCCACTTTTAAGGCTTCAGCTGCAGCATCAATATCTTTAATTACCGCACGGGAAAGTGCCGCAACACGACTATTTTTGATATGGCGTGCAATGGTTTGAACAGATTCAAAATCACCTTGAGAAGAAACCGGGAAACCGACTTCCATCACATCCACGCCGAGACGTTCAAGTGCTAAAGCAATCTGTAATTTCTCTTTAACGGTTAAGCTTGCTTTTAACGCTTGTTCGCCATCACGCAAGGTGGTATCAAAAATAATAACGCGATCTGTCATAATGTTTTCCTTCTTTTATCACTCAAAGTGCGGTCATTTTTACCGTGATTTTAAAACGAAAAAACCCGCAATCTTAAAAGTGCGGGTTGATAATAGATTTTTTACATAAAGGTGTTTTTTATCCACAACTTAGCCGCACAAAGAATGTGAGAGCAGGAGGTTGAGAGATAAAGAAACAGCTTGGTACATAAAAAGATAATCCTGTAAAAAATTCTGTAGAACGCTGTCCATATTACGGATAAAAATGTTGCTGTCAAATCATTTATCAGTGATTTATATCTAAAATGAATATCTCAACATAATCTTAAAAGTGTATTTCTCTTAATATAAGTTTTTTATCAGAATTAATCTCTAAAAATAGCTTTTAAGAAGCTGTTTTTGTCCTGTTTTATTCCTCGTTTCTGGTATGCCGATTTTTTCTAAAATTTTTTCTCTTTTTGCGATCTGAATCGCAGAATTAAGACAAACTTTTCATTTTTTGAGACAAATCTCGCCATAATTTTCTTTTTAAAGGAGAGAATTATGAACGATTTTACGTCGATTTTGTTGCGATTAGCTCAAGTGCCCAAATTGGGCAGTGTGCGGATTCAACAAATTTTGGCCCATGTGAATATAGAAGACTTGTTAAATTATGATGAAGTGGCATTTCAACAAATAGGCTGGGATGCTTTGCAGATTCGTCGTTGGTTTCAGCCGGAAATGAAATTTATTGAACCTGCTTTGAACTGGGCTGAAAAAGAAGGTCATCATTTAATTCACTGTTTTTCAGATGACTATCCTTTTTTACTCAAACAAATTAGTGGCTTTCCGCCCTTATTATTTGTGAAAGGTAATCTGATCGCACTTTCAGCACAGCAAATCGCCATGGTTGGAAGTCGTTATTGCTCCGCTTATGGGGAATATTGGGCAAAATATTTTGCGACAGAGCTTTCTCTCGCAGGATTAACGGTGACGAGTGGGTTGGCTTTAGGTATTGATGGATTTAGCCATCAGGCGGTGGTGGATATTCAAGGGCAGACCATTGCCGTATTGGGCAGCGGATTAGATCACATTTACCCCGCCAAACATCGCCGATTAGCCGAGCAAATTATCGAAAATAACGGGGCATTAGTTTCCGAATTTATCCCTACGCAAGCGCCGATTGCTGAAAATTTTCCTCGTCGTAATCGCATTATCAGCGGGCTTTCATTAGGAACGTTAGTGATTGAAGCCACAGAGAAAAGCGGTTCATTGATTACAGCACGTTATGCCTTAGAACAAAATCGCGACATTTTTGCGTTGCCGGGGAATATTCAAAGTGAATACAGTCAAGGCTGCCATAAACTGATTAAGCAAGGGGCGATGTTGGTGGAAAGTGTCAAAGATATTTTAGATAGCCTCAATCATAGCATTACTTTTCAGCCGCCAGTACATAATATGCAAATTAATAAGCCGATAGCTCAACCACTAACAGCCAAAATACCTACGGTGGAGCCGAGTCATCCTGAACTTTATCAGCATATAAGTTATACGCCGATAAGCCTTGATGATTTATCTGCAGCATTGAATTTGTCGGTGGATTTGCTTTTAGTGCAGTTATTGGATTTGGAATTACAAGACTTAATCGTCAATGAGAATGGACTCTATAAGCGGATAGCATAAACGGGGTAGAGTAAGGAGACTATCCTGTGCTAAGATACGGTTCAGTTTTAGAAAGGAGAACCTATGTTAGCCATTATTTCCCCGGCAAAAACCTTAGATTTTGAAAGTGCGGTCAGAAATCTTCCTGTTTCTCAACCGCACTTGACGGATTATAGTGAGCAACTGATTGAAATCTGTCGTCAATTATCTCCCCAAGATCTTTCTTCCTTAATGTCTATCAGCGATAAACTTGCGGGCTTAAATGCCGCTCGTTTTGCTGAATGGACAAAATCTCACAACGAAAAAAATTCACGCGCAGCCATTTGGGCATTCAAAGGTGATGTTTACACCGGTTTGGATGCGGATAGCTTATCTGATGAAGATGTGCAATTCGCACAACGCCATTTACGTATGCTTTCTGGCTTATATGGCTTACTTAAACCCCTTGATTTAATGCAACCTTACCGCTTGGAAATGGGTACGAAGTTAGCGAATCCAAAAGGGAAAGATCTTTATGCTTTTTGGGGGAACATTATCACTCAATCCGTACAACAAGCACTTGATGAGCAAGGCGATCGTGTGTTGATCAATTTAGCTTCCGATGAATACTATAAATCAGTGAAAGAAAGCCAATTAGAGGCACAGATTGTGAAGCCTGTTTTCTTAGATAATAAGAATGGTAAATACAAAGTGGTCAGCTTTTATGCAAAAAAAGCCCGTGGTTTAATGTGTCGTTTTATCATTCAAAATCGTTTGGAACGTGTTGAACAACTGAAAGAGTTTGACCTTGGTGGTTATTGGTTTGATGCGACATCCTCAACTGAAAAAGAATTTGTATTTAAGCGAGATATCAATGAATAAAATCCTGGTTATATTGACCGCGCTTCTACTCTCAGGTTGTGCGGCAAAAGTGAGTCAGCTTCAAACTCCTGAAAAAATTGAGTACAACGGCAAAACTTATAAACTTACTGCAAGCCAAGATTTGGATACGATTGCGCGTTATGTTTATCTTGCCGAGCCGGATACCTTGGAAAATTGGCAATCTCAAATTGAAGTGTTGCTTGATCGTGATTTATCCCGTTCTATTGAGCAACGCGTAGCATTACGTGAGAAGGTATACCGTAATTTAGGTGTGAAAGATTTCAAAATCCTTGCGAATTCAACGAATCCGAAAAAGCCTGCCACTGAGTTAAATGCTTATGTCATTTATGCTCCGACAGAACAAAATCCATCTTGGCAAGTGGACATAGCTAAGGGTAAAAATGTGCCACGTTGTGGTTTTGTGCAATATCAATATTCCCAAAAAGTGGAACAAGGTAAGAAATTTCAGCGTTTAAACACAGTAAAGATTGTGAAAAACTTACAAAAGTATTTGGTGGCGAAGGAAAGCAAAACATTACAAAAAGCCGATCTTTCTTGGAAATGTGAAAGTTCTTTCCATCACTAAAACTTATACTAGATCAAATTCCACGTAAATTTTAAAAATT
Organism: Haemophilus sp.; assembly: GCA_015255025.1. GTDB lineage: Bacteria > Pseudomonadota > Gammaproteobacteria > Enterobacterales > Pasteurellaceae > Haemophilus_D. The sequence continues at coordinate 1,888 of JABZOY010000010.1, read as the reverse complement.
TTTCTAGAGCAGAAATAATGGATGGTGTAATCTTGACGCCAATTATTCTTAGAGTTCAAAGTAGGTAAATATGATTAAAAAAATTGCTGTATTAACCAGTGGTGGTGATGCACCAGGTATGAATGCTGCCATTCGTGGTGTTGTTCGCGCAGCCCTTGCAGAAGGGCTTGAAGTATTCGGCATTTATGATGGTTATCAAGGTTTATATAACAATAAAATCAAACAGTTAAACCGTTATAGTGTCTCAGATGTGATTAATCGTGGTGGTACATTTTTAGGCTCCGCCCGTTTCCCTGAATTTAAAGATCCAGCAGTACGTGAAAAATGTGCAGAAATTTTACGTTCACACGGTATTGATGCTTTAGTTGTTATCGGTGGTGACGGTTCTTACATGGGGGCGAAATTGCTTACTGAAGAACATGGTTTCCCTTGCGTAGGTATCCCTGGCACAATTGATAACGATGTGGCTGGAACAGATTACACAATCGGTTATGAAACCGCACTACAAACAGCAGTAGATGCGATTGACCGTTTACGTGATACCTCAAGTTCTCACCAACGTATTTCTATTGTGGAAATCATGGGTCGTCACTGTAGTGATTTAACCATTTCTGCAGGTATTGCTGGTGGTTGTGAATACATTGTGGCATCTGAAATGGAATTTAATCGTGAAGAATTAATTCGCCAAATTGAACGCAGTATTATTCGTGGAAAACGCCATGCCATTATTGCGATTACTGAATTAATCACAGACGTACATTCTCTTGCTCGTGAGATTGAAGCGCGCGTAGGCCATGAAACCCGTGCAACCGTATTAGGCCATATTCAACGTGGTGGTTCACCTTGTGCCTTCGACCGTATTTTAGCTTCACGTATGGGCGTATATGCGGTAGATATATTGCTACAAGGTAAAGGTGGCTACTGTGTGGGTATTCAAAACGAAAAATTAGTTCACCACGATATTATTGATGCAATCAACAATATGCGCCGTGAATTTAAAGCAGATTGGTTAGAAATGGCTAAACGCTTAGAATAATCTTTTAAAGGTTATTTAAAACAAAAGAAATCGGGCTAAAACAGTCATTGTTTTAGCCCGATTTTTATATGCTTAGATTAGGCTTTTAGTTTGTTTTTCTTACGTTGTAAGAAGTACACGAAAACGAGTAATAATGCACAAGCAAGAGATACAATAAACAAGCTGCCAAAGAATCCATTCCAGTGGAGAGATTGAATAATCCATGCTAATGGCGCACCAGCTGCCGCTGCACCAATATAGGCGAAGAGACTAACGAAACCGGTAGAAGAACCCGAAGCATGTTTGTGGGAGTTTTCAGCTGCGGCCATTGCGATAAGGAATTGTGGACCAAAGATAAAGAACCCCATCAGGAAGAATAATCCACACATCACAAAATAGTTATCACTTGGGATGAACCATAATGCTAAGGATGTTGAAATAATACCTAATACATAAATGATGTTCATTTGGGTACGGTTTCCGTTGAAGAATTTATCAGAGCCCCAGCCTGCAAAAAGTGCCCCTAAGAATCCACCGATTTCAAAGAAAGAAACCGCGGAGTTCGCTTTAAGTAAGTCATAACCGTGGGTTTCTGTTAAATATAAGTTACCCCAGTCATTGATACCGGTACGGATGATATAAATAAAACACCAAGAAAATGCTAATGCCCAGATAATGCTGTTTTTGAACACATAAATTTTAAGGATTTCCCAGTTAGATAAACCTAAACCTTCACTTTCATGTTCTTTTTCAGCAATATCATTACGCCATTCACCTACGGTTGGAAGTCCCATAGATGTTGGGCGATCGCGTAATAAGAAACAAAGAGCAAAACCGATGACACAGGCAATAATCCCAGGCACGATCATACCA
>JABZOY010000109.1:0-4760 GCA_015255025.1 Haemophilus sp. | reverse complement strand
ATTAGACAACGTGCAATATAAGCCGGTAGTAGGGCGTTATAAAGTCTACCTCATCGATGAAGTGCATATGCTTTCCCGCCATTCTTTCAATGCGTTGTTAAAAACCTTGGAAGAACCACCTGAATATGTGAAATTCTTACTTGCGACAACGGATCCACAAAAATTGCCAATTACGATTTTATCCCGTTGTATGCAATTTCATCTTAAAGTATTAGATGAACCGCAAATTTCAGCACATCTTAATCGTGTGCTTACTGCCGAAAATATTCCTTTTGATGCGCCAGCATTAGATAAATTAGCCAAAGCGGCACAAGGTAGTATTCGTGATAGCTTAAGTTTAACGGATCAAGCGATAGCCATGGGCAACGGTAAAGTTTCCACCGATGTGGTGAATACCATGCTTGGGCTATTAGATGAAGACCAACCGATTGAAATCATTTACGCCTTACATCAAGGTAACGGTGAGCGTTTAATGAAAACCATCCAAACGGTGGCAGAAAAAGCGGGCGATTGGGATGAATTATTGGCAGAAACAGCTGAGAAATTACATCAAATTGCATTAATGCAGTTGCTCGCTAAAAGTGTGACAGATGAAAACGATCACTTAGGTTTTCTAGCCAAACATATTTCACCGGAAGACGTACAATTCTTCTATCAAGTAATTGTATCGGGTCGAAAAGAATTGGCCTCCGCACCAAATCGTCGAATTGGTGCAGAAATGACATTATTGAGGGCATTGGCATTCCACCCAAAGTTCCTTACGGCAGCACAAACGCCTAAACAAGGCGGGCTATCCCCTGAACAAAATACACAGAAAAGTGCGGTTGAAAGTCAGCCTGTTTCTGGGTATGTGGATATGCCAGTGCTGTCGCAAAACATCAAAGCAAATTATTCTGCACAAGCGCAAAAGCCGATGGCTCAATCAGCAGTTGTGCATTCTTCACCTTCTCAACCTGTTTCCACGCAAACCACATCTTCATTGAATTTAGCTAGCCTTGCTGCACTAGAGGCATTGAATCAATTAACGCAAATTGAGCAATCAGAGCGCCAACATCATCATGATGAACAGCAAGCCGCCGTAGAAGAAACTTTGCATCATCTCCAAGCGTTGGATGAGCAAAAAAATTCACCAAAAATGACCGCACTTCCTGTGCGAGAGATGACACCACCGAAAGCTGCGCAAACGAAAGTAGCGGTACTAAATCCAATGACTCAACAAGCAGAAGCGTTAAAGCAAGGTATTGAGACGGTTGAAAATACCATTGATGACAATGCTGAAATGGATGCGGAAGAGCAAGAAATTCTGGATGCGGAAACCTATCGTTGGGAGTGGAGTAATCCGGATTTAGCCAAAGTAGATAGTGGTGTGCGTCCTTCTGATATTAAACAGGCAATGTTGAAAGATGTGACACCAGAATTGCGTGAGAAAATTATTCAAATTACGCAAAAACAAGATCCTTGGACGGATATTGTCGAACGTTCTGGCGTGATTGGCTTTTCAAAAGAGTTGGCATTAAATTGCTTTATTAAGTCGCAAACAGAAGATGAGCTTCAACTCGGGCTTCATTCTGAAAAAGCCCATTTAAAACAAGATCGAAATATTAAAAATTTACTGGAGCATCTTGAACGTTTATATGAAAAGCCAGTCAAATTGTCGATTTTTGTTGAAGATTCCGATGTTTTAACCCCGATGGATTACCGCAAAAAAGTTTATCAAGACTTGCGTGAACAGGCGCGTACGGATTTACAGCAAGATAAAAAACTGCTTTTATTACAAAAAGAGTTTGATGCGAAGTTGGATGTTGAAAGCATTCGACCAGTTTAAAATTCGTTTCTCTAAATTTTAACTTTATAAAGGAAAAAATATGGCGTTTAGCTCTCTTTTTACTCTTATTGATGACATTGCATCGATTCTTGATGATGTCGCCTTGATGACCAAAATAGCAGCCAAGAAAACCGTTGGCGTAGTAGGCGATGACTTAGCCTTAAATGCTAATCAGGTAACAGGGGCATCTTCCGATCGTGAATTACCCATTGTTTGGGCAGTCACCAAAGGATCCTTAGTCAATAAAGTCATTTTAATTCCAATTGCTTTACTGCTTTCTGCATTTTTACCTTGGTTGATCGTGCCACTTCTGATGATTGGTGGAGCGTATTTATGTTTTGAAGGTGTAGAGAAAATTCTGCATAAATTTATTGCCCATGAAGAGCACGAAGAAAAAACAACCTTTAATGAAGCCGCTAAAATTAAAGGGGCAATTCGTACGGATTTTATTCTTTCTGCTGAAATTATTATTATTGCATTGGGCGAATTAACCGAAGCGAGCTTGCTGACTCGCATCATTTCTCTTTCGATAGTGGGTATCGGAATTACTATTTTTGTTTATGGCTTGGTCGCATTGATTGTTAGAGCGGATGATTTCGGTTTATACCTTATCAAAAAAGGTGGCGTAGCGAAGTCAATCGGGAATGCAATTTTAGTGATTATGCCAAAATTTATGCGTTCACTTAGTTTTATCGGTACGCTTGCGATGTTCTTAGTCGGTGGTGGTATTTTCGTACATAATGTGGATTTCATTCATCATTTGCTGGCTGATTATCAATTAGCTGATGGCTTATTAGGTAATGTGGCAACGTTAGTCGTTGGTGTGATTGTTGGGGCGATTGCTTGTGCGATTGTATTACCCGCAATGAAATTATTCGGTAAACACTAAAAACGAGATAAAAAATAACCGCACTTTGATGCTTTCAAGGTGCGGTTTTTTTATGGATGAAACAGACTATTTACGAGAAGTGTAATCGCCGATACAGACCCATTTATAGCTGGTTAAGGCCTCTAATCCCATTGGACCACGAGCATGAAGTTTTTGAGTACTTACCGCCACTTCTGCACCTAAACCAAATTGTCCGCCATCGGTAAATCGAGTACTTGCATTAACATACACGGCTGCTGCATCTACTTGATTGATAAACTGTGTCGCTAATCGTTGATTTTCCGTTAAGATACTTTCTGAATGTTGAGTGCCATATTCACGAATGTGAGCAATCGCCGCATCCATATCTTCAACCGCCACAACATTGAGATCGAGTGAGCCCCATTCCTGACGTAGCGCTTGTTCGGTCACTTCTTGCACATCGATATTTGCAGCTTGAAGAATCGAAAGTGCGGTCGATTTTGCATGGAATTTCACTTTTTTCTCAGCTAAATATTTCGCGAGTTTTGGTAGGAAAGCATCAGCAATCGAGCGCTGAACTAAAAGTGTTTCCAGCGTATTACATGTGCTTGGACGTTGGCATTTTGCATTCGCAATCACCGCAAGGGCTTTTTCTTGGTCAGCGCTCTCTTCTACAAAAAGATGGCAAACACCCACACCACCGACAATCACCGGAATAGTAGAATGTTGTTTACAAAGCTCATGTAAACCGGCGCCCCCGCGAGGAATAATCATATCCACGTAGCGATCCAATTTAAGCAGTTGCATCACAAGTTCACGATTTGGATCCGTAATAGCTTGGACTGCATGGCGTGGTAATCCCGCTTGTTCAAGGGCATTTTGTACCACTTCTACTAAAATTTGGTTGGAATGTTGCGTTTCTTTTCCTCCACGTAAAATCACGGCATTACCAGTTTTTAAGCAAAGGCTCGCTACATCAATGGTGACATTTGGGCGTGCTTCGTAAATGGTGCCAATTACGCCAAGCGGTGTACGAACTCGCTCGATCTTTAATCCGCTATCTAAGGTGCCTCCATCAATGATTTTACCCACAGGATCGGCGAGCGAAATCACATGGCGCACATCATTCGCAATGCCTTTTAGGCGATCTTCGGTTAATAAGAGGCGGTCAATTAAGGCTTCAGATAAGCCGTTTTGTTTCGCGATTTCAATATCTGTTTGGTTTGCGGCAAGAATACGCTCCGCTTGTTGTTCTAATTGATCTGCAATAATGCTGAGCGCATGATTTTTTTCAGTGGTGTTTAACTGCGCTAAAATAAAGGCTGCATCTTTGGCCTGTTTGCCCATTTGTTCTAACATAATTATTCCTTTTAATTATTTTGTTTTCTTCGGTAATTTATCATTTGTTTCATCATCTTGCTCTTGGAAATCGAAAACAGGTAATCCCCAACCAAATCGAACTGCAAGTAAGCGCAATGCAAAACCACTGAATAACGTGAGTAAAATTGAAAGCGTGTGTTCTACTTGAAGGTGTTGTAATGCCATATACATAGCGGCAGAGAAGAATGACACGCTTGCGTAAAGTTCCTTTTGGAACACAAGGGGAATGCGGTTACACAGTAAATCGCGCAACACACCACCAAATGCCCCTGTCACGGTTGCAGCAATGGATGTCACAGTAAAGCCATAACCCATATCAATGGCAATTTGTGCACCGATAATGGAATACACGATTAATCCTAAGGCATCTAACACCAAGAAAATCGTGCGGAAGTAGCGCATGAAATGTTTGATGAAAGGTGCGATAAAAACGGTTAATACCGCTGCACCAGCCACCATAATGAAATATTCAGGATGTTTAACCCAGCCAAGCGGGTAGTGTCCAAGTAATACATCGCGTACCGAACCGCCACCAATCGCCGTCACACAGGCAATAATAATTACCCCGAAAATATCCATTTTTTCTCGTCCAGCGGCTAATGCACCGGTAATTCCTTCGGCAGTTATTCCAATAATATAAAGTACGCTTAATAGCATTTTTTTGTGGTTCCTAAAGTGCGGTTATAATTTTGCTTATTTTAAAAG
>JABZOY010000108.1:0-4825 GCA_015255025.1 Haemophilus sp. | reverse complement strand
CTATCGTAAAAGATGGTGCAACTGGTGCGAAAGGTGATACTGGTGCAGACGGTAAGAATGCAGAAGCTGATGTTAAAGACAACGGCGATGGTACTCATACTGTGACTATTAAAGACGGTAATGGTAATACTACAACTACTATCGTTAAAGATGGTGCGACCGGTGCAAATGGTAAGAATGCTAAAGCTGATGTTAAAGACAACGGCGATGGTACTCATACGATAACTATCATTGATGGTGATGATAAAACCACTTCAACTATCGTAAAAGATGGTAAGAATGCTAAAGCTGATGTTAAAGACAACGGCAACGGTACTCATACTGTCACTATCGTAGATGGTAACGGTAAACAAACTGTCACAACCATTAGAAATGGTAAAGATGGTAGAGACGGTAAAGATGCCGACGGTACATTTGGTTTAGTTGATGAAACTGGCTCAAGCCAAGGTACAATCACGAAAAAACTGAATAACACAATTCAGATTAAAGGTGATGCAGGTACTAAGGTTAAAGTTTACGATAAACAAACCGGTAAAACTGTTGAGAAAGAAGTTCAAAACATCTTTGTTAAGAAAGATGGCGACGCGTTAAAAGTAAGTCTGAACCCAGATGTAACTGTTAATAGCGTAACAACAAATGAACTTAAAGCAGGTCCAGTAACCATTAACCAAGACGGTATCGATGCAGGCAACAAGACTATCCAAAATGTTGCTCCAGGTGTTAAAGATACTGATGCTGTAAACGTTTCACAATTACGTAGCAACATCACCAACGTTAACAACCGCATTGATGGCGTACGTAAAGAAGCTCGCGGCGGTATCGCAGGTGCCAACGCAGCAGCAGGTTTACCTCAAGTTTACATCCCAGGTAAATCAATGGTTGCCGCTTCTGCAGGTACCTTCAAAGGCGAAAGTGCTGTAGCAGTAGGTTACTCACGTTCAAGCGACAATGGTAAAGTTATCTTCAAACTTCAAGGTAACGCAAATACCCAAGGCGACGTAGGTGGCTCTGTGGGTGTAGGTTACCAATGGTAATTTAACTTTCCATTAAAATAGATAAAAACCCAGCTTCGGCTGGGTTTTTTATTTGTACCAAATTGATGATGAAATGAGATAGAATGAGCATACAATAATATTTATAAAAAGGCGTTTTGTGATTAATTAGAGAAACTTAAGGATAATGTAACCAAATGACCACTTCAGAAAAAATTAATATTGCGTTTGCGATTGATGCAAAATATACCCCGCATTTGGAAACGTTGATAAAGTCAATTTGTTACTATAATAAGAATGTAAACTTTTATGTCTTGCATAATGATATTCCAGAAGAATGGTTTGAGGGTATTCAATTTAAATTAGAGAAAATGGGGTATAACCTATTTTCTATTCGTATTTCTGACGATATTTTTAAAGATTATAAGACGTTGGAACATATTTCTTCGTCGAGTAGCTATTATCGTCTTTTGATCCCAAAACTTATTAATCAAGCGCGTGTCTTGTATTTAGATGCAGATATTATAGTGAATGGGTCATTATCTGATTTTTATTATAGCGATCTTAATGGCGCACCTGTTGGTGTTGTGAAGGATTATGGGATGGGGGAACACTTTCCGTTTCCTTATTTAGATGCATCAGTTTCCAGAAATTATTTTAATAGCGGCGTTCTACTGATTGATTGTGCTAAGTGGAGAAATGAAGGTTTAGTCGATACCTTATTGCAAACAGTTGAAGAGTATGGCGATCAAGTGTTATACGGTGATCAGTGTATTTTGAATATTGTTTTACGAGAAAAGGCAAAATACTATAGTTTCAGTGAAAACGCACAGGTGCAATATATTGAAAAAATTAAACGGGAGCATGGTATTACTAAAGTTAATCTCAATGTTCCACCTCTTATTATTCATTATGCAGCAAAACATAAGCCGTGGGATAATCATAACCCGACATTATTTGAACGTGAAAAATATTGGTTTTTCCGCCATTTAGATTGGTCTTATCTTATTGACTCGACCGAATAAAATTTTATCGTGTGGTTACAATAGCCGATAATTAGCGTAATTTCTGTGCAAGGTCGAGGATGAGTTTTCCAAGTATAGGTAGTGGATCGTTATTTATGAGATCTTGATATTTAAGTGCCAATTTCGTGGAACGCAGAGGTTGTTGGCAAGCAATCTGTATTTTTTTCTCATCAGATGCACGATAGTTATAGGCAATTAGGCGGAGCTCATCAAGGGATATGTCCAGATTATGGGCGAGTAAATCACGTAATTGATTTTCCCAAGCGGAATCACGATATCCCTTTTTCTCCATCACCATCGTGATAGATTTTTCCAAGACTTTTTTAATTTGCTGAATTGTTGAGCGAATAGGGTAGTGCCCCAACCATAAATCATTTGTTTCAATGAATTCTGCATTGAATCGATTAATGAACCAATAATAGAATGATTGACTATTTGAACCAATAAATACGATACTTTGAACTTCTTTCTCCTCTTTATCTCGTACAGAATGGCTACCTATAGTCAATGTGCAGGTTTCTGCAATCGCTCGGGGAATAATGACTTTTGGGGTGAGAATTTCTTCTTTCCGTTGATCGGTAAAATGAAAAATAAAATCAGGGTCATATTCGGTGGAATGCGGTAGATAGCCTCGCCAGGTGTACATGCCTACACGGTCTTGAGGAATAAGAGTAAGAAAAGAATTCAATTTCTCACGGGAAGGACAATAAATAAATTCATCAGCATCAAGTGGAAAAATATAATCAATGTTAGCATCATTATTGAGAATATGCTGCATCATATGATTTAATACGCGTTCAGGGGCAAATTCGAGTTCATTGTAATGATAGATATGAATTGGTAGTCCCTCTTGTTTAAGAAGAGTGAGAATTTCACGCGTATTATCACTGCTATCGTGGTCAACAATATGAAGTTCATCCAATAAGGTTAAATTGTGTCGAATAAAAGTTTCAATAACATCACTTTCATTACGCACCATGCTTAAGCCAACTCGTTTTTTACTCATCTCTTATTTACCTTGCATTGAACGCCTAATATCTTTAAAGATGCTCTTTTGCTAACTTCAAATTGTCTAGTAATAGTTTTCTGTTTGATTCTGGTACCGCTGGATTAAATAATAATTCGACGCAAAGATCATGGCAAAGCTGATAATTGCCCACGGAATTCGCGCTAATAGCAAGTTCCTCTTTAGCTTTCCATTCATAAACTGAGTGATCGACAAAAAGAATATCCTTATTCAGCGGAGTATTTGCTGCTACAGTTGCATAAATATAAGCCTGTTTGGCTTTATTGTTGTAGCGCAGTTGGCGAGCTAAATGATAAAGACTTTCAGCGCGTTGTGGACGATATTCATACGTGGCTAGTAATAAACGTTGTATCTCATCTAGTGGAGCATTTAATTCAATTTTTAATAAACTGATTTGTAGCAGTGAATGATAGACTTCTTCATACCATCCGCCTAGATTAGCTCGAATTGCATACCATTCGATCGCTTTTTCATACATATCAGCGTCGCGATAGGATTGTGCAGTATAAAACGCATAGCGATCTTTAAGATCTTCATCTTCAGGTGAATAGAATGCTTTTTCTAAAGTCAGCGCATCTTGAAGATATTTTTGTGGATTGTTGCTGCGAGCACCAAAACGCCCACTAATCACATAATAATCCCCAAAAATTTTTTGTTCCACAACTGTTTTTTTGCGTTGTTCCACAAATTCGTGTAATACGCCACGCCAATAGAATGACCCATCATTACGAAACATAAGCGTGCGGAAATAAACATTAGAACCTGAGATGTTATTTGCCATGCGGAAATAATAGCGGTCACTTGTCAGTTCTTCAGGTAATACAAAATTTCCTTCAAAACGATCATCGGCATCAAAGATTAATACATAATCTGTTTTTCCTTGTGCGTGTTGTAGAGCACAGTTTCGATTATGGGCAAAGTTAACCCATTTATCGTGATGAATTTCGCCTTTAATGCCTTTTTCAGCAAAGAACTGTTCGATAATTTCTGCAGTATTATCATCAGAGCCAGTATCACTAATGACATAATAATCTAATGGAATATGCGCAATAATGTTCTCTAATGTATCTCGGATGATAGTGGCTTCATTTTTCACAATCATATTCAAGCAGATCGTTTTTTTATCAGTTCTTTGAGGCATTTTTCTATCTCTTATGTTTATTATTCATTCAAATTTATTTCTCTTTAGAGTTGAAGAGCATTATAGCGAAAATACATTTTGCTTGCTGAAAATTATGCGAAAAATGACCGCACTTTTTCTCGCATATAGACAATTCCAATTACATCAATTTATAGCTTTCTCATTCAGTTTTAGGCACAATAGAACAAAATTCCAATGAGTAAAAAAGGATAATGAAAATGACTAAACATTATGATTATATTGCGATCGGTGGCGGCTCCGGCGGGATTGCCTCAATTAACCGTGCGGCAAGTTATGGCAAAAAATGTGCAATTATTGAAGCAAAACATCTCGGTGGCACTTGTGTGAACGTAGGTTGTGTACCGAAAAAAGTGATGTTCTATGGCGCACAAATTGCAGAAGCGATTAATAGCTATGCACCCGCTTATGGTTTTGATGTAGAAGTGAAAAAGTTTGATTACGCGAAATTAGTTGAGAGTCGTCAAGCTTATATCGATCGTATTCATATCTCTTACAATAATGTGTTAGCAAAAAATAATGTGGATGTTCTAAATGGTTTTGCGCGTTTTAAAGATGCGAAAACGATTGAAGTGAGCTATGCAGATGGTTCAACAGAATTAGTGACTGCAAATCATATCTT
>JABZOY010000107.1:0-4839 GCA_015255025.1 Haemophilus sp. | reverse complement strand
TGACAGGATATTTGCCGCCTAGTGACGCATCAAAGGCATAAATAGGGAAGCCTTCTTCCTCTAATTTTTCAATAGAGGCTTGAATAGATGGATAGCGATCCATCACGGATTTTGGAATTTCAGGAAGACTGATTGCTTCTGCAATAATGCGATTTTTTACGTAACGTTCAAAAACTTCTGAAAGCCCTTGCACACGTGCTTCATTTTTTGTGTTGCCAGCGGACATCCCGTTAGAAACATACAAATTCGCAATGATACTTTGTGGAATATAGACGGTTTGTTGATCGGATTGGCGCACATAAGGCATGGCGACGATACCACGATCGTAATTGCCGGATTGCAGATCCACGAGTAATTCAGGCGTTAGTTCTTGGTTAGGATCGAAATAATCCCATAAATAATCGTCTAAAATCCCTTGTGGTAAAAGGGAATCGTCTTCAATTGGAAACCATTTTTCAGTGGGGTAATGAACGAAATCACCGTTAGCAATTTCTTGTCCTAAATAGAAATCAGCAAAGAAATAGTTGGTGGAAAGACGTTCGAAATATTCACCTAATGCAGACGCTAATGCGGCTTTTTTGCTCGCACCTTTGCCATTAGAAAAACATTGTGGGCAATCTTTATCACGAATGTGTACCGACCATACATTTGGCACAGGATTAAGCCAAGAGGCTTCTTCAATATTGAAACCAAGTGCGGTCAATTTTTGTTGAAATTTTGAAATACTGTCTTCAAGTGCGGCATCTTTGCCGGGGATAAATGTTTGTTCGGTCATAATTGTTCCTGTTATAAAAAGCCCCAGCATCATAGGGGAGTTTAGTGAGCTAATCAAGCATAAAATTTATGCACTTCTGCTCTTGTTTTCCTTGATTTTTAAGGGTAAATTAGCTTGGCGCAGAAAGGCATTTTCTGCGTGGGTAAAATTATAAACAAATCAACCAATTGGGAGATATCATGGCTCAAGGATTTTATGAATTAAAAGTGGCTAAAGACGGACAATTTATGTTCAACTTAAAAGCAGCAAACGGACAAGTGATTTTAACTAGCGAACTTTATAAAACCAAAGCATCAGCTGAAAACGGTATTGCTTCAGTGCAAAAAAATGGTGTGGATGCGAAAAACTTTGAATATCGCGTAGCGAAAAATGACAAACCTTACTTCATTTTAAAAGCGGCTAACCACCAAGAAATTGGCCGTAGCCAATATTATTCTTCTCAAGCAGCAGCAGAAAAAGGCGTTGAGTCAGTGATCAATAACGCATCTTCTGCAGTAATCAAAGAAGTCACAGAATAATCATTCTGTTCTTATTTCTTTAAATGCACCTGCCGGCTCTAAAAACGCCGGCATTTTTGACCGCGCTTTCTCCGGATTCAGTGTTAATGGATAGGTTCGTTTTTGAGCAACGATGACCGTGAGCGGAGAGCAGAGCGTGGTCTTTTCTTGTTTTATAGATAGTCTTTCTTCTGCAATCACATCAAAATTTAATAACAATAGCCAGTCAATAATCCGCCAAGTGGCATATTGTCGGAATTTGAAGTCACCTAACTTCGGTTTGAAAAGCAATGGACTAATCGGATTAAATAACGTGATGAAAATCCAGCCGTCATCCTTTAAAACGCGATGTGTTTCACGCAATATTTGGTGAGGATCTTGCGCAAAATTTAAGGTGTTTGCCAACAAGCAGGCATCCATTTCTTTTTCAATAAAAGGCAAGGCTAATGGTGAGGCTTGGATCAAACTGTCACTTTCATTTAAAAGTGCGGTAGGAAAACGCGCTGTTTTTTCAGCTAACACAATTTGATGACGTAAAGGCAAGTCAAAGGCAATTTCGCCACTTAAGGCACCGACTTTTAGAATTTGATAGCCTAAAATTTTTGGTGTCCATTGGGTAAAATAATGTGTTAATACGTTACAATAGGCTTCACCTTGTGGTAACGCTTGCCAACTTTCAGGTGAAAGAAGAGGTTTGTGCCATTTGGCTTTCCAATTCAATGTTAATCCTATTTTCATAAGGTAATTTATGCTAGTTCCTATTCCTGCACTCAATGATAACTATATTTGGCTTTATAGACGAGAAAATTTCCCTGTAATTGTGATCGATATCCCAGAAATAACGCGTTTAATTCCGTATTTAGAATCCAATAAGCTAGACGTAGAGGCGGTGCTATTAACCCATAATCACGATGATCATGTACAAGGTGTCGAGGCGTTTAAGCGATATTATCCCAATGTGCCAGTTTTCGGTCCAACAGAATGCGCAGACAAAGGGGCAACCAATATCGTGGATAGTGGCGTGATTAATACGGCACATTATCATATTGAAGTTTTGCCAAGTGGTGGTCATACGGCAGGGCATGTCAGCTATTTGGTGGATGGGCATCTATTTTGCGGTGATGCGTTATTTTCTGCAGGTTGTGGACGCGTGTTCACGGGAAATTTTGCTCAAATGTTTCAATCTATGCAGCGTTTTAACCAATTACCAGATGAAACCGTGGTTTGCCCGGCTCATGAATATACGCTGGGTAATTTAGCTTTTGCGGAAACCGTATTGGCGGATAAAAGTGCGGTCAAAAATCAACGTGTTTTGGTGGAACGTTATCGAGCAGAGGGTAAACCGAGTTTGCCAACAACGATTGGATTAGAGAAACAAATTAACCCGTTTTTACAAGCAAAAAATTTAAACGAATTTACACAATGGCGTTTAGCTAAAGATAAGTTTTAACTCGTTTTAGTTATTTGTTTGAGTTTTTTCTCTTGAAATTTGCTCAATTCTCAACAATTCATTAAAATAGCGAAACTTTTACTTTCTACTTAAGCCGCCTATTCATAAAAGTGCGGTTGTTTTTATTAGGTTTTTATGACCCTTCTTGTTCTAGGCATTAATCATAAAACAGCTTCTGTCGCTGTTCGTGAGAAAGTCGCTTTTTCTGAAGAAAAGCGGCAGCTTGCCTTACAACAAATTCACCAACAAGATTTGGCTGAAAGTGCGGTTATTCTTTCTACCTGTAACCGTACAGAGATTTATCTTCACCATCGTCAAATTTCACCCCAAGAGTGTAAGCAATGGCAAACGAACTGTACAAATTGGTTTGCTAATATTCATCAGCTTTCTGTCGATGAATTAAATAAAAGTATTTACACACATCAAAATCAACAAGCAGCGAATCATTTAATGCGTGTGGCCTGTGGTTTGGATTCATTAATTTTGGGTGAGCCGCAAATTTTAGGACAGGTGAAACAAGCGTTCCAAATCAGTGAAGATTATTATCAAGCAGCGAATATTCCGCTTTCGAGCACGCTTTCTCGCTTGTTCCAAAAAACCTTTGCAACAGCAAAACGAGTGCGTACTGAAACCAATATTGGTGAAAGTGCCGTATCGGTGGCTTATGCGGCTTGTAGCTTGGCACGCCAGATTTTTGAATCTTTACGTGAACTACAAATTTTACTTGTTGGGGCAGGAGAAACCATTGAATTGGTAAGCCGTCATTTATTACGCCACGGTGTAAAAAAATTGATGATTGCTAACCGCACTTTATCTCGCGCTGAACAGTTGGTGGAAAACTTAGCGTCTAATACACCGATAGAGGTGTATTCTCTTGAAGAGTTGCAAACACCGTTAAATCAAGCGGATATTGTCATCAGCTCAACAGGCAGTCCGAATGTTTTAATCACCAAAGCGATGGCTGAAATTGCGGAAAAAGCACGCCAATTTAAACCAACTTTGATGGTGGATATTGCGGTGCCGCGTGATATTGATGAAAACGTCTCGGAATTAGAAAGTGTGTATCATTACACCGTAGATGATTTGCAAGATATTATCCAGCGTAATCTTTCTCAACGTGAGCAAGCATCAGAGCAAGCACAAGATATCATCACGCAAGAATGTAATGCCTTCTTTGAGTGGTTGAAAGTTCAACAATTCTCCAATTTGATCCGTCATTACCGTGATGAGGCAGAGAATACTCGCCAAGAATTACTCGAAAAAGCGTTACACCAAATTCAACAAGGTGAGAATGCTGAAAAAATTCTGCAAGAATTAAGTTATAAATTAACAAATAAACTCATTCATGCACCAACCCAAACTATGCAATCCATGATGAGATCGGGTAATGCAGAAGGGTTGCATGCCTTTTCAAATGCGTTGCATTTAACCCATCCTTTAAATGAAAAAAACGATTAAATTTTTGACCGCACTTTTCAGTAGCGCATCGTTACTGATGAGTGTGCCAGCCCTAGCGGAATACCGAACTTTTGATGATGGCAATATTACTTACGGAATTTTCCAAGCAAAGCCCGAAGAAGTACAGCTACATTGGAAAGATGCCGAAGGTAAAGATTATCAAAGTTTAACGCGTCTCAAAAATGCCTTAGAAGATAGCTATAACGTGAAAATGGTCATGAATGCGGGCATTTATAGCATGAATAATGTGCCTGCAGGGTTATGGATTGAGCAAGGAAAAGAGCTCAATGCGTTAAATACAAAAGCAGGCAAAGGTAATTTCCATGTGCAGCCTAATGGGGTTTTTGCCATTGCTGGAAATAAACCCTATATTTTAACAACAGCGGCTTATCAGAAAAGCAAACTCAAGCCGGATTTTGCGTTGCAATCAGGCCCGATGTTGATTATTCATGGTAAAATAAATCCGCAATTTAGAGCAAGCCTAGAAAGCTATCATAAGCGTAATGCAGTGTGTTTGACGAAGCAAAATGAATTGCTATTTTTGATGACGATAAAAGGTGAGCCTAATCTTTATACCTTGAGCCAAGGTTTGCTTAAAATTGGTTGCCAGGATGCCTTATATCTTGATGGAACCATTTCTAATTGGTACATTCCAGGGC
>JABZOY010000106.1:0-5217 GCA_015255025.1 Haemophilus sp. | reverse complement strand
TCTTAGCTTATAACGTAGGTGAATTTGATTTTGGTAACATTCGTGTTGGTGGCGGTGCTCGTTATTTAGGTTCTTGGCATGCTTATAACAGTGATTACACCAAAGCATACAAATTACCTCATGCCGTGGTATATGATGCCTTTATTGCTTACGACACCAAAATCTCTGGCAAGAAAGTGTCTTTCCAACTTAACGGTAAAAACTTAGCAGATAAAACTTACTATCCATCTACCTCTGGTAACGCAACAAACACGTTAATCCCTGTTGCGTTAGGTTATGGACGTGAATTTATCTTCAACACGAAAGTTGAGTTTTAATTGAGCGCACAATATTAGGGCGAATATTTCGCCCTTTTTTCGTTTTTTACTTTATGGATAATCAATGAATTGGCAAACTGAACTTAACTCAAGTTTAAGCTGGATTTTGACCGCACTTTTCTGGGTGGTTTTATGCTTTAGCGTGATAATGATAGCGCTAAGGCAAACCTCATTTGGTCAAAAGTTTTGGCATATTGCATCCCCTTCGATTAATCGTCGTAACAGCATCAAAATCATCCTTATGCTACTGGTATTGTTTACGATGATTTTGCTAGAAGTACGCTTCAGTGTGCTCAACTCTTTTTTCTATAATGGGCTTTATAGCTCCATGCAGGAATTAGATGCGGATAAGTTTTGGTTCTTTGCAAAACTAAATGCTCTCTTAGTATTGGTACAAGTTATCCACTCCATTACCGATTATTTCTTACGGCAAGTATTTGAAATCCGTTGGTTGGAAAGCTTGAATAAAATCCTGGTTAAACGATGGTTAGAAAATAAAAAATACTATCGTCTCAAATATGAAAAAGATCTACCCGATAATATTGATCAACGTATTGAACAAGATGCGCGTGAATTCATCAGTAGCACTGTCACTATTGTACGTGGCATGATTAATTCTGTTCTGACCACTATTGAATTTACTATCATCCTTTGGTCTCTTTCTGGCGTGTTAAGTCTTTTCGGATTAAATATCGAAAAAGGTGTTGTCTTCTTTATTTACGCCTTTATTATCCTGGCAACATTAATGTCTGTATGGATTGGTCACCCGTTGATCAAGTTGAACTTTAACAAAGAAAAACTTAATGGTGACTACCGTTATTCTTTGATTCGAGTGCGAGATAATGCGGAAAGTATCGCTTTCTATCAAGGCGAACTGCAAGAACAACACTTATTGAAAAACAAATTCGCTCAAATCATTCATAACCGTTGGGCAATTGTATTAAGAATGTTGGGATTAGACGGCTTTAATGGAAGTGTCACGCGCGTTGCAAAACTCTTACCGTTAATGCTGCAAGCACCTCGTTTTTTTACCGGACAAATCAAACTGGGCGATATGCACCAAACTGTGCAAGCATTTAACCGATTAATGACCGCACTTTCTTTCTTCCGTTTGTTCTATGAAGAATTTACGCTCTATCAAGCGCGCTTAAATCGTCTTTATGGTTTTATGACTAAATTGGATGAATTAGATCATTCAGAGGTTCATCAACCCATGAAATGTTCTAACCGTGTAGCGTTATCAAATTTTGGTATTAAAGATGACCAAGGCAGATTGTTGCTTAATAACTTAAATATTGAGTTAAAAAATGGTGATGCTTTATTAATTCAAGGTCCATCTGGCACTGGGAAAACATCGCTCTTAAAAGCGATGGCAGGAATTTATCCTTTTGAAACAGTTGGTCTGGTGGAACATCCTTGTGTGACCAGTTTGTTCCTACCGCAACGCCCTTATATGCCACAAGGTACGTTACGTGAAGCGATTTGCTATCCAGATATTGATCCTTATCATCCTGAATTGGAAAAAATACTGGCAGATTGTTGTTTGGATAAATATCTTCACAGCCTTGATGTGGATAATGATTGGCAAGCAATTTTGTCACCGGGTGAATTACAACGTGTGGCATTTATTCGGATTTTACTGACGAAGCCTGAAGTGGTCTTTTTAGATGAAACCACATCAGCACTTGATGAGCCAACCGAGTATATCCTTTATAAAACGATTAAAGAACGGTTACCCAATATGATCATTCTGAGTGTGGGCCATCGTGGCACATTGCATCAGTTCCATAACAAGCAATTGGATTTGGCTGTCTGCATCGTCTAAATAACAAAAGGCTAAATTATATTTAGCCTTTTCTTTTTGGTAGTCTTATACAACTGCCTAGAACTTGCACAATGCTTGCTACACACCCCAATCCCCCCTATAATTCCCCCAATTTTTCTAATTTCATTTTCACAATGTCAAATAAAACCATTGCTAAAAATACGCTATTTCTTTATATCCGAATGCTCTTCAACATGGGGGCCATGCTGTATATCTCTCGTGTGGTATTACAGGTATTGGGTGTAGAAGATTTTGGTATCTACAACATTGTGATGGGTGTGGTAGTCTTGTTTTCCTTTTTTAATGGCACAATGACCGCCACTACTCAACGTTTTATTAACGTAGAAAAAGCCTCGAATGACATTCAACGCGTCAATAAAGTCTTTAATATTAGCATCTTAAATCACTTACTCATTATTTTTATCGTATTCGTGTTAGCTGAAACCGTCGGTTTATGGTTTTTAAATCACAAATTGGTGATTCCCACTGAACGCTTGCAAGCTGCGAACATCGTTTACCAATTAGCGTTAATTATTGCTCTGGTTGAAATCATCAAGGTGCCATTCAATGCCATGATTGTTGCCCATGAGAAAATGGGATTCTATGCGTGGTTGGGATTAGGTGAAACCATTTTAAAACTGACTTCTGTTTTTATCTTAAGCCACATTACACATTACGATAAGTTAATTACTTATGGTTGCTTATTGCTTTCAGTCAGCTTAATTGTGCTCTCTCTTTATGTGCTATTCACTAAATATTATTTCAAAGAAGCTGCACGTTTCCGTTTATATAAAGATTTAAGCAAAACCAAAGAAATGGTAAGTTTTTCCGGTTGGATGCTTATGGGGCAAGTCGCTTATGTGGGTTCAACACAAGGCTTGAATATGGTATCTAACCTATTCTTTGGCGTAGCAGTCAATGCAGCTGTCGCTATTGCGACTCAGGTAGAAGGTGCTGTTTATAGTTTTGTAAATAATTTCCAAATGGCAGCTAATCCGCAGTTGGTTCAGTCTTATGCGGCAAAAGATTATGATCGCAATCGCCAATTAATTCTTGGTATTTCAAAATATTCACTTTATTTAATGGCGATTCTCTCGGCACCTGTATTGTATTTCACCCATACTTTATTGACATTTTGGCTAGGTGATCATCTTCCGCAATATACTGAACAACTTGTACAAGCTATTATTGCTTGCTTATTGATCAGTGCAATGGCTGGCGCATTTTGGATGAGTGCATTAGCCATTGGCACATCTACCGTAAAACAATACAATATCATCGTTGCGTTAATTGATCTTTGTACGGTGCCATTGGCTTATTATTTGTTCACACTAGGTTATAATCCAGTATTTGCCTTTGTGGGTAAATTTAGTACGATGGTCATCTCACAAATCTATCGATTATATTTTATTAATAAAAAAATTAAATTTAACCACAAAGAATTTGTCTCATATTTAGTGAATGTCGGCGTGGTGTTTGGCCTACTATTAGGTATCATCTATATATCAGATACCACCCGCAGCTATTCTTTATTGGAATTTATTGGACAATCCATCATCTTAGAAATGGTATTAATCTGTGTCATTTTAATCTTCGGATTAAACACAGCAGAAAAAAATTTCTTGTTTAGCTATTTAAAGAAAAGAGTAAAAAATGAATCAACTCCTTATTGATTTAAAAAATAAACTGAATCCTATTGTTGAACTGATCAAAGATAAAAACGACGTATTTTATTTTGACTACCCGCTTCATTTGAACGTGGGCGATTTATTGATTTATCACGGCACAGAACAATTTTTCAAAGATCTCCACATTAACGTGACCTTAAAACGCTGTGAATATGATTTAGATCTTAAAGAAGTCAAAGCAAAAATTACACCGAACACTACCATTCTTTTACATGGTGGTGGCAACTTTGGTGATCTTTATCCGCAGCATCAAAAGATCCGTGAAGAAATGGTGACCCATTTCCCGAATAATCGCATTATTGTGTTACCACAAACCGCTTATTTTAAGCACGAAGAAAATCTGCAAAAATCAGCCGCACTTTTCCGTAGCCACAGTGATTGCCATCTACTAGCTCGCGATGAAAGAACGGAGAACTTATTTGCACAATTTTCTGATCATGTTTATTTATCACCGGATATGGCACATCAGCTTTATGGCACGATGGAAACCAAGCAAGGCACAACGGGTGAACAACTTTATTTCTTGCGTAAAGACATTGAAGCAAGTGATGTAGAGAAAAATATCCTCGCGCAACTGCCCGCCAACAGCAATGTAAAAGACTGGGAAGACATTCTTTCAACCGAAGATGATGTGGTTTTAGCATTAAGTTGGCGAATGAGTAAAATGGCCAATAAATTTGGTTTAAGTTGGCTAAAAGATCTCTGCCATCAATCCTGGTATGCCTATACTCAGCACATTGTAAAACGTGTTGCGCAAGTATTCTTAGCGAACGACAAAGTGACCACAACTCGCTTACATGGTCATATTTTCTCTTGCTTGTTAGAAATTCCAAATCGTGTTTGCGATAACTCTTATGGTAAAAATAGCAGCTATGCGAAATTGTGGACTAAAGAGTTGGATTTTGTTGAATTGGATAAATAATGTTTGAATTGAAAAAACTCATTACCGCCATGATTCTTCCCCCATTTAATATTTTAATTTTGTGGGGGCTATCTCTTATTCTAGCTAAATTCAATTTTAAAAAATTAAGCCGAATTTCGACCGCACTTGGTTTCTCACTACTCTATCTTTTAAGTATTCCTTACACTGCACAAGTACTTAAAGACAGTCTCATTACTGAAGATCATTTAACACTGCAAGATTATCAACAAGCTCAAGCGATCGTTTTACTGGGTGGTGGTTTACGTGATAGCAAAGAGCTTTATGCGCCATTAGCTTCAACGGGTATTCAACTTGAACGCTTACGTTATGCCGCTTTCTTACAAAAAGAAACGCACTTGCCACTATTGATTACAGGGGCGAGTCCAACTGGTGCCATTGAGGCCAAAATCGCCGCAGAAGAGCTCCAAAACTTCTTTAATGTGCCAACTAAATGGATTGAACCTA
>JABZOY010000105.1:0-5306 GCA_015255025.1 Haemophilus sp. | reverse complement strand
GCCAAGGTTTCACCGGTGCGCAAGGGACATTTCACTGTGAGCAAGCATTGGCTTATGGTACAAAGTTAGTCGGTGGGATTTCACCGAATAAAGGCGGAACTACGCACTTAGGTTTACCGGTATTTAATACAGTACGTGAAGCAGTAAAAGCGACAGGCGCTACGGCAACCATGATTTATGTACCAGCGCCATTTTGTAAAGATGCAATTTTTGAAGCTATTGATGCAGGCATTCAGTTAGTAGTTTGTATTACAGAGGGCATCCCAACATTGGATATGTTGTTGGTAAAACAAAAATTAAATGAAACCGGTGTCGTGATGATCGGGCCGAATTGTCCAGGTGTGATTACACCAGATGAATGCAAGATTGGTATTATGCCGGGCAATATCCATAAAAAAGGCAGAGTAGGGATTGTTTCTCGTTCTGGTACGTTGACCTATGAAGCGGTACAACAGACAACAGATGAAGGTTTTGGTCAATCTACTTGCGTAGGGATTGGCGGCGATCCTATTCCAGGATCCAACTTCATTGATATTCTCAAACGTTTCCAAGAAGATCCTGAAACTGAAGCTATCGTAATGATTGGTGAAATCGGTGGCTCTGCAGAAGAAGAAGCAGCAGCGTTTATTAAATCTCATGTGACAAAACCTGTGGTGGCTTATATCGCAGGCGTGACGGCGCCAAAAGGTAAGCGTATGGGACACGCAGGAGCGATTATCAGCGGTGGAAAAGGAACAGCGGCAGATAAAATTGCCGCACTTGAAGCGGCGGGTGTGAAGACCGTGAGAAGTCTCGCTGAAATCGGTTCAGCTCTCCGTGAATTGTTGAAATAAAAACTAAAAAAATAGACCGCACTTTGGATGAGTTTTCAAAGTGCGGTCGTTTTTTATAACAAATCCTTATAACTACATCTAAATCGGTGTATAATCTCGTCAGTTTTTTAAGGACAAAATTATGAGCCAATTTTTCTATATCCACCCTGAAAATCCGCAAGCACGTTTGATTAATCAAGCGGTAGAAATTTTGCGTCAAGGTGGCGTCATTGTGTATCCGACAGATTCGGGCTATGCCTTGGGTTGTATGATAGGCGATAAACATGCGATGGATCGTATTGTGGCAATTCGTAAATTGCCAGAAGGGCATAATTTTACGTTGGTATGTAGCGATTTATCCGAGCTTTCAACCTATGCAACGGTGAGCAATTCGGCTTATCGTTTAATTAAAAACAATACACCGGGGCGTTATACCTTTATTTTGACAGCAACGAAAGAGCTTCCTCGTCGATTAATGACGTCAAAACGCAAAACGATTGGCTTGCGTGTACCAGATAATCAAATAGCCTTAGATTTATTGAAGGCATTAGGTGAACCGATTTTATCTTGCTCACTGATGTTGCCTGATAATGAACATATGACTTATTCCGATCCCGAAGAGATTCGCGAATGCTTAGAACGTCAAGTGGATTTAATTATTCATGGTGGCTATTTAGGTCAAGAGCCAACAACGGTGGTAGATTTAACGGAAGAATCGCCAGTAATTTTACGTGAAGGAAGTGGTAGTACCGATCCTTTCATTTAACTTATTTTAGACGCTTGGGAAAGCGACAAAGGAAAACAGATGAAACCTATTCAAAAAACAGTCAGACAAGAACGTGAAAAACAAGTGGGAAAACAACCGCACTTTGAGCGTAAAGATCGTAAAAATGCGGTCAATTCTGATATCAAATCAACCCCTAAAGCTAAGGCGGCTAAGCCATCTCGTCAATCTACTGTAGAAGGTGAAAAATTACAGAAAGTGCTTGCGCGTGCAGGGCAAGGCTCTCGTCGCGAAATTGAAGCGATGATTGCTGAAAATCGTGTGAGTGTCGATGGCAAAATGGCGACCCTTGGCGATCGTATCGATGTACATTCCGGTGTAAAAGTGCGTATTGATGGTCGTATCATTAATCTTCAACAAGCACAAAAAGAAGTATGCCGTGTATTAATGTATTACAAACCAGAAGGCGAACTTTGTACGCGTAGTGATCCTGAAGGTCGTCCAACTGTATTCGATCGTTTACCACGCTTAAATGGCGCAAGATGGATTGCTGTCGGTCGTTTGGATATTAATACTTCAGGCTTATTACTTTTCACAACAGATGGCGAATTAGCTAATCGTTTAATGCACCCTAGCCGTGAAGTTGAGCGTGAATATTCTGTACGTGTATTTGGCCAAGTGGATGATGCCATGTTAGCGCGTTTACGTAAAGGCGTGCAGTTGGAAGATGGGCCTGCTAATTTCAAAGAAATCAAATTTGCGGGTGGCGTGGGAATTAACCAATGGTACGATGTGACTTTAATGGAAGGTCGTAACCGTGAGGTGCGACGTCTGTGGGAATCACAAGGTATTCAGGTGAGTCGCTTAATCCGTATTCGTTACGGCAACATTAAGCTAATGAAAGGCTTACCGCGAGGTGGCTGGGAAGAAATGGATTTGGAAAACGTCAACTATTTACGTGAATTAGTGGGCTTACCGCCTGAAACTGAAACCAAATTAGACGTGACGAAACCTCGTCGCCGACCAAAATCAGGTCAAATTCGTAAAGCAGTAAAACGTTATACTGAGTTAAGTAAACGCTATAAAAAATAGGTGGTATTCGCGATGAAAATGCAGCAACTCCGCTACATTGTTGAGATTGTAAACCAAAATTTAAATGTGACTGAAGCCGCGAATGCGCTTTATACCTCTCAACCTGGTATCAGTAAACAGGTTCGCTTGTTAGAAGATGAATTAGGTTTGGAGATTTTTGAGCGTAATGGTAAACACATTAAATCCATTACACCGGCAGGTAAAAAAATTGTCGCCATTGCTCGTGAGCTTTTAGTGAAAGCCCAAAGCATTAAATCAGTGGCCAATGAATATACTTGCCCAAATCATGGCGTGTTACGCATTGCGACAACTAATACGCAAGCGCGTTATATGTTGCCGGCTGTGGTGGAGCGTTTCTCTAAACAATATCCGGATGTGAGTTTACATATTCATCAAGGTTCACCGACGCAAATCCATGATGCATTGATTTCAGGTGAAGTAGATTTAGCGATCACAACAGAAGCACCGTATCTTTTTGATGATTTGATTCAACTGCCTTGTTATTTGTGGAATCGTTCAGTGATTGTGAAACCCGATCATCCTTTAGCAAAAGTAAAAAATCTTACAGTTGAGGAGTTAGGCAAATATCCGTTAGTCACTTATACCTTCGGTTTTACCGGTGTGTCTGATTTGGATTATGCATTTAACCGTGCGGGGATTCTGCCTAATATTGTGTTTACCGCAACGGATGCTGATGTGATTAAAACTTATGTGCGTTTAGGATTAGGTGTGGGTATTATGGCATCTATGGCGCATACACCAGCAGATAAGGATTTAGTGGCGATTGATGCTGGGCATTTATTCCGTGCGAGTATGACGCAAATTGCGTTTAAACACAGTACTTTCTTACGCAACTATATGTATGATTTTATTGAATTTTTCTCACCGCACTTAACCCGACCAATGGTTGAAAAGGCTGAGAAATTGCGTGATAACAGCGCGGTGAAGAAATTGTTTGATAATGTTGAATTAGAAGTGAAATAAGCATAGAAAAATATAAAAGTGCGGTCAAAATTTACGACGATTTTTAACCACACTTGAGATTAAAAGGAATCGTGGTATTTCACTAAATCTTCGCGGCTAATAGCGAATACACCTAGACCGCCATTTTTTAGTTCAACCCATTCAAATGGCACATCTGGATATTGCTCAATAAGGCTCACCATGCTGTTACCTACTTCACAAACGAGCATGCCATTTTGCGTTAAATAATCCGGTGCTTGTTTTAAAATTTGTTTCGTAATCTCTAAACCATCAACACCAGAACCTAAGGCTAATTCAGGCTCATAGTGGAATTCTTCTGGCATATCTGCCAAGTCTTCTTCATCCACATAAGGTGGGTTGGTCACGATTAAGTCATATTGCTGACCGAAGAGATTTTGGAATAAATCTGATTGAATCGGGAAAACACGATGTTCTAATTGGTGGCGTGCAATATTGATTTCAGCCACATTTAACGCATCCACAGAAAGATCGACCGCATCCACTTCAGCTTCAGGAAAGGCTTCAGCTGTTGCGATTGCAATACAACCACTACCGGTACAAAGATCTAAAATACGTTTTGGTTCAGATTTTAAAAGCGGAGCAAATTTATCTTGGATTAATGCACTAATTGGCGAGCGAGGAATAATTGTACGCTCATCCACATAGAATTCTAATCCGCAGAACCACGCACTATTCGTTAAATAAGCGACTGGCACACGTTGTTCAATTCGGCTTAAGACTAATTGTACTAAAGTCTCTTTTTCAGAATGAGTAAGTTTGCTACCAAATAAATCTTGCGGTAAATCGATTGGTAATTGAAGTCCAGCAAGCACTAATTGAAGACTTTCATCCCACGCATTGTCATGGCCTTGCCCGTAGTAAATATCAGAACGGTTAAATGTGCTGTATGTCCAGCGTAAAAAATCTTGAATAGTTGTTAATTCACTTGCCACGTTATCTTCTAAAATTGTCGCAACAAGTTCTTGATTGTGTAAGGTTTCCATTTTCTGCCTCAATAAAAAATTTGGCTAGTTATACCATAGAATAGATGTGCTATCATTAAGCAAAATAATAAATTGAGAAAAATAATGACAGAACCAGATGATTTTGATCTTTTTCAGGCTGAAACTAAAGGGATTAAACCCATTAAGCAAGATACCTTTGTGGCACCTCGTCAAAAGAGCGGTCAGAAAAAATCCCATTTACGTGATATTCGAGAAAAAGAAGATACGCTTTTCTATTTTTCCGATGAATATGAACCCTTGCTAAATGAACATGATGGTGTCATCAAATATTTACGTGAAGGGGAAGATAGCCATTTATTGAAACAACTTCGTCGTGGCGATTTTTCACCTGAATTATTTTTGGATTTACATGGTTTAACCCGTGAACAAGCCAAAATGGAATTGGCAGCACTGCTGTTAGCTTGTGAAGATGAGCATGTTTATTGCGCGAGCATCATGACCGGCTATGGCACGTTTACGTTGAAAAAACAAATTCCACGTTGGTTAGTTCAGCACCCTAAAGTCCGAGCGTTACACCAAGCACCTAAAGAATGGGGCGGAGAAGCGGCGATACTGATTTTAGTGGATGTATAAAGAAAAAGAGCGGTCGAAATGATCTGCACCCCAAAAGTTGGACTCAACAAACCAACAATTGAGGTGCAGATTTTTTTATGGGTAAACACTACACAA
>JABZOY010000104.1:0-5311 GCA_015255025.1 Haemophilus sp. | reverse complement strand
TAGTCATTGAACACGGTGAAATTAAAGAACGTGGTACGCATCAAGATTTATTAGCGCTTGATGGTGCGTATAAACAACTACACAGTATGCAGTTTAGCGGATAAAATAATAAGGGCGAACCAATGTGTTCGCCCAAAATCAATATAGGATAAATGAAATGCCTTTTTGGTACTCTAATTCAAAGCTTGCTTGGTTGCTTCTTCCTTTTTCACTGCTATTTTGGTTGATTAGCCAAATTCGCCGAGCACTATTTTCCCTGAATATCTTATCCTCTTATAAATCTCCAAAACCGGTCATTATTGTCGGTAATCTTTCTGTGGGCGGAAATGGTAAAACGCCTGTTGTGGTGTGGTTAGTTGAAGAGTTGCAAAAACAAGGATTGCGTGTAGGTGTGATTTCTCGTGGCTATGGTAGCCAATCTAAAACCTATCCTTTACTTGTTACGCCTGAAACCGATCCCGTTCAAGGGGGCGATGAACCTGTTTTAATTGCCAAAAGAACAGGTGTGCCTGTGGTGATTTCACCGAATCGTCAGCAAGCTATCGAATTACTTTTGAAAACACAGGATTGCGATCTGATTATTTCGGATGATGGATTACAACATTATAAGTTGCAGCGTGATATTGAAATTGTGGTGATGGACGCAGAACGTGCTTTAGGGAACGGCTTTGTTTTGCCGGCAGGGCCTTTGCGTGAATTACCAAGTCGCTTAAAAAGTGTGGACTTTGTGATTACTAATGGCGGAAAAAATGCTTATTCTGATGTCATTATGACGTTAGTTCCTCACTATGCGATTAATTTAGTGACGGCAGAAAAACGCTTGCTAAGTGAGTTTACCCAAGGTTCAGCTATTGCGGGAATTGGCAATCCTCAACGTTTTTTCACGATGTTGGAAAATTTAAATATTCGTTTAGCCAAGACGAAAGCTTTTCACGATCATCAACATTTTGAGCCGCAATTATTAGAAAAACTCGCTGAAAACCAACCGCTCTTTATGACCGAAAAGGATGCCGTAAAATGCCAAGCTTTTGCTAAAGAGAATTGGTGGTATGTTCCAGTTGATGCGGAGATTGTTGAGGCTGAAAACCAAGGCCAAAAACTTCCACAATTGTGGGAAAAAATCCGTCATTTAGTTTAACTCTATTCGAGTGAAATATGCATGAGAAACTTAATCCTCGATTATTAGACGTGATCGCTTGCCCGCGATGTTTGGCAAGATTGAAATACGATCAAGAAAATCAACGGCTCATTTGCCCTTTTGAGCAAGTGGCGTATCCTATTGAAAACGGCGTGCCGGTTTTGTTGGCAGAAAAAGCCGAAACACTGAAAGAATAAGGAATGATTATGTCATTTACAGTTATTATCCCTGCTCGTTTTGCATCGAGCCGCTTACCAGGTAAACCTTTAGCCGATATTGCCGGTAAACCTATGATTCAACATGTTTTTGAAAAAGCTCAACAATCAGGTGCGAGCCGAGTGATTATCGCGACAGATAATGAACAAGTTGAAAAAGCAGCAAAAGCTTTTGGGGCAGAAGTGTGTATGACATCAGAAGCACATAATTCCGGTACTGAGCGTTTAGCGGAAGTGGTGAGTAAGCTGGGTATTGCGGATGATGAAATTATTGTAAACATCCAAGGGGATGAGCCGTTAATTCCACCCGTTGTTGTAAGTCAAGTGGCAGAAAATTTAGCAAACTTTAACGTCAATATGGCGACGCTTGCGGTAAAAATTCACGAAGCGGAAGAGTTATTTAACCCAAATGCGGTGAAAGTCGTTACGGATAAAGATGGCTACGTTTTGTATTTCTCTCGTTCAGTGATTCCTTACGATCGTGATCAGTTTATGCAATTAGAAGACACTTCAAAAGCACAACTGGCTGACACGTATCTTCGTCATATTGGTATTTATGCTTATCGTGCAGGTTTTATTAAACAATATGTGCAATGGGCACCAACACAATTAGAAAACTTAGAGAAGTTAGAGCAACTCCGTGTATTGTGGTACGGTGAGCGTATCCATGTGGAGTTAGCAAAAGAAGTGCCTGCTGTTGGTGTGGATACAGCAGAAGATTTAGAAAAAGTGCGGTCAATTTTGGCATAGTTTTTACTGATGTTTGATTCCAAGAAGTTTCTCTCAGATGTTTCTCATGAACCTGGTGTTTATCGTATGTATGACGATAAAGATCAGGTTATTTATGTGGGCAAAGCGAAAGATCTCAAAAAGCGACTCTCCAGCTATTTCCGCAAAAACTTAAGCAGCAAAAAAACAGAAGCCTTGGTGTCGTCAATTCATCATATTGATACGACGATTACTTCTTCTGAAACAGAAGCGTTATTGCTTGAGCATAATTTCATTAAGCTTTATCAGCCTCGTTATAACGTATTATTGCGAGATGATAAATCCTATCCTTTTATTTTATTGACAAAAGAGCGTCATCCTCGTATTACTTCTTATCGCGGAACGAAAAAAATTGCAGGCGAATATTTCGGCCCTTATCCTCATGCAGGTGCAGTACGTGAAACCTTGTCGTTAATGCAAAAATTGTTCCCTGTTCGTCAATGTGAAAATTCGGTTTATAACAATCGTTCCCGCCCTTGTTTGCAATATCAAATCGGGCGTTGTTCTGCACCTTGTGTGCCAGGTTATGTGACTGATGAGGAATATAACCAACAAGTTGAATTAGCACGACTATTTTTACAAGGAAAAGATCAGCAAGTATTAGATTACCTCATTGGAAAAATGGAGCAGGCGAGCCGAGACTTAGATTTTGAAGGGGCAGCACGCTATCGTGATCAAATTCAGGCGGTTCGAGCGGTTATCGAAAAACAATTCGTTTCTAATGAACGTTTGGATGACATGGATATTATGTCTATTGCGTATCAGCACGGTTTAGCTTGTGTTCAAGTGATGTTTATTCGTCAAGGTAAAGTATTGGGCAACCGCAGTTATTTTCCTAAAGTGCCTGCTAATACAGATTTGTCTGAACTCACAGCCACTTTTGTTGGGCAGTTTTATTTGCAAGGTCATCAGGGTAGAAGTATCCCGAATAGTATTATTGTGGATCATAAACTAGATGAAAAAGCCGAGCTTGAGGCCTTATTAACTGAACAAGCCGGTCGAAAAGTGGTCATACAAGAATCCGCTAAAGGCGATAAAGGTAAATATCTACAACTAGCGCAAATTAATGCCAAAGCAGCTTTGGCAACTCAGCTCAAACAATCCTCTCGAATGTACGAACGTTATCAAGCGCTTTGTGAATTGCTCGATATGCCTGAAATTAAACGCATGGAATGTTTTGATATTAGTCATACGATGGGTAATCAAACCGTGGCATCTTGCGTGGTATTTAATCAAGAAGGCCCACTGAAATCAGATTATCGCCGTTTTAATATTGAAGGTATTACGGGTGGTGATGATTATGCCGCGATGGAGCAAGCCTTAAAGAAACGTTACGACCGCGATCTTGATGAAGATAAAATTCCCGATATTATTTTTATTGATGGTGGTAAAGGGCAGCTTAATCGTGCCTTAGAGGTTTTTCATCACCTCAACGTAAAATGGGATAAAAACCGACCGCACTTAATTGGTGTTGCAAAAGGTGTAGATCGTCGAGCAGGACAAGAGGTGTTGATTATCAGCAAACAAGATCGTGAAATCCATTTGCCGGATGATAGTCTTGCGTTGCATTTAATCCAACATATTCGAGATGAAAGCCATAATCATGCGATTAGCGGTCATCGTCAAAAACGCCAAAAAGCCTTTACCCAAAGTGGATTGGAAACCATTGAAGGGGTAGGTGCTAAACGACGTCAAGCCTTGTTGAAATATTTAGGTGGATTGCAAGGTGTCAAAAATGCCACGTTGGATGAAATCGCCTCTGTACCCGGTATTTCTAAAGCGTTAGCCGAAAAGATTTTCGAGACCTTAAAAAGTTAGGAAAAATCTTGATTTTCTACGTGAACTGTCTATGATTCAACCTTTCGGATTTTATATAGGAACATATTATGTTTGAATGGCTTGTTGATCCTGAAGCATGGATTTCATTGCTTACTTTGGCCGCTCTTGAAATCGTCTTGGGTATTGATAACATTATTTTTATTAGTATTTTAGTAGGACGTTTACCCGCGAATCAACGCCAATCTGGTCGTATTATCGGTCTTGGATTAGCGATGATTACTCGTATTTTACTTCTTGTTTCTCTTTCCTGGATGATGAAATTAACGGAGCCACTATTCACTTTAGTCGGTCAGGAAATTTCGGGTCGCGATTTGATTTTATTCCTTGGGGGCTTATTCCTGATTATGAAAAGTACAGGTGAAATCAAAGAAGCGATGCATCCTGAATCACATCATGAAGAAGAGAATAATAAGAAGAAAGTCAGTTATTTGGGTGTATTAATCCAAATTGCGATTTTAGATATTGTGTTTTCTTTAGACTCAGTGATTACTGCGGTAGGGATGGCAAACCACCTTCCAGTGATGATTTTGGCAATTATGATTGCAGTAGGTGTGATGATGTTTGCAGCGAAACCAATTGGTAATTTTGTTGATACCCATCCGACATTGAAGATTTTAGCCTTAGCATTCTTAATTTTAGTTGGAGTAAGTTTAATTGCTGAAAGTTTGGATATTCATATTCCAAAAGGCTACATTTACTTTGCAATGGGCTTCTCAACAGTAGTTGAAATGCTCAACATCAAAATGCGAAAATCACTTGGTCATTAAATCATATAAAAAGGCGGAACAATGTGTTCCGCCTTTTTTTAGTCATTATAGAATACCCCTTTCCCATACAAATACATGGTGACTTGTTCGTCAGTATGGTATTCGTTGATGAGATCTTCATTGATATTCAATTCATAACCGCAAACATCAATACAAATATTGATAGCTCGTCCTCTTGATTCAATTCGCTTAATCTCACCTTTAAAAGAAGCGGTCGGGTCTTGGATTTTTTTCGCAAGAGAGAATTGCTCAGGGCGGAATAACACTTTCCCTTGCGTATGGCCATTTCCTTTATTTTCGATGGCAATTTCACCTAATTGACAGGTCGCGATGCTATCGTTTTTTAATGTTGCAGGAAGAATAATGCTGTCCCCAATAAATTTAGCAATAGACAAATACTGAGGTGACCAATAGAGCGTTTTAGGTGTCGCAATTTGGAGAATTTTCCCTTCTTGAATCACTGCGATTTTGTCAGCATGACATAGTGCTTCATCGCGATCATGGGTTACAAATACGGCAGAGGAACCACTTTCTCTTAATACTTGTAACATATCGTAACGAATTTGATTTCTTAGATGTTCATC
>JABZOY010000103.1:0-5356 GCA_015255025.1 Haemophilus sp. | reverse complement strand
GTTGAAAATTATTCGAATGCACACAAAAGGTGCACGAGATACCGAAGGGCTCACCCCTTATGTCCCAACTGTTGAACAGACCCAAGAACTTGAAAACTATGCGAAATCTTGTGGTCTGACCAAAATTGTGACCATTTTATAAGCAAACATATCGAAAAGTCGCAAAAATATTCCGACTTTTTACCGAAAAACAAGTAGAATAGGACAATTTTATTCACTTACTTATCTAACCAACCTAGGGGAAACAAATGGGTATTTTAGGTAGCATTTTAGGCATTGTCGTATTACTGGTCATTGCCGTATTATTTTCAAATAATCGTAAGGCGATTAATTTACGTACTGTATTAGGGGCTTTGGCGATCCAAATCGGATTTGCGGCCCTTATTTTGTATGTGCCGTATGGCCGTGATGCATTACAAGCGACAGCAAATGGAGTGTCAAATGTTATTGCGTATGGTAACGAAGGGATTAATTTCGTCTTTGGTGGATTAGCAGATCCTTCAAATGTCGGCTTTATCTTTGCGGTGAAAGTTTTACCAATCATCGTCTTTTTCTCCGGTTTAATTTCTGTGCTTTATTACTTAGGTATCATGCAAGCCGTCATCAAAGTGATCGGTGGTACATTGCAAGCTGCATTAGGTACCTCTAAAGCAGAATCAATGTCCGCAGCCGCGAATATCTTCGTTGGTCAAACTGAAGCACCTTTAGTGGTTCGTCCTTACATTAAAAATATGACCCAATCTGAATTGTTCGCTATTATGGCGGGTGGTACAGCTTCTATCGCGGGCTCAGTCATGGCAGGTTATGCAGGAATGGGCGTGCCGTTGACTTACTTAATCGCAGCATCTTTCATGGCTGCACCAGCAGGTTTATTATTTGCGAAAATTTTATTCCCACAAACTGAACAATTTAACGATAAACAACCTGAAACGGATGATAGCGAAAAACCGACTAACGTGCTTGAAGCAATGGCAGGTGGTGCGAGTGCCGGTATGCAATTAGCGTTAAACGTAGGTGCGATGTTACTCGCTTTCGTGGGTTTAATTGCTTTAATTAACGGTATTTTAGGGGGCGTAGGCGGTTGGTTCGGTTACGGTGATTTAACGTTACAATCAATCTTTGGTTGGATCTTCAAACCATTAGCTTACTTAATCGGTGTATCTTGGGATGAATCTGCAATTGCGGGTCAAATGATTGGTATGAAATTAGCGGTGAACGAATTCGTGGGTTACTTAGAGTTCGCGAAATATTTACAACCAGATGCAGCAGTTGTATTAAGTGAAAAAACCAAAGCCATCATTACTTTCGCATTATGTGGTTTCGCTAACTTCAGCTCTATCGCAATCTTAATCGGCGGTATTGGTGGTATGGCACCAAATCGTCGTGGTGATGTGGCTCGCTTAGGGTTAAAAGCAGTTGTCGCAGGTACATTAGCTAACTTAATGAGTGCAACTATCGCAGGTTTATTCATCGAGTTAAGCGGCGTAGCAATGTAATTAAAATGTGGTGAATTTTGACCGCACTTTATCTCTCAACACCACGAATCGTTCGTGGTGTTGTATTTTAAAGCAGGCGAAAACGTTTGCTTAAATGATTTTTTATTTATCAACAAGAGGAAAAAACAATGACTCCACATATTAACGCTCCTGAAGGCGCATTTGCAGATGTTGTATTAATGCCAGGCGATCCGCTTCGTGCAAAATATATTGCTGAAACATTCTTAGAAGATGCGAAAGAAGTGACTAACGTTCGCAATATGTTGGGTTATACCGGTACTTATAAAGGTCGTCGTATCTCTGTTATGGGTCACGGTATGGGTATCCCATCTTGCTCAATTTATGCGAAAGAATTAATTACTGAATACGGTGTGAAGAAAATCATCCGTGTTGGTTCTTGTGGTGCCGTACGTATGGACGTTAAAGTACGTGATGTTATTATCGGCCTTGGTGCATGTACTGATTCAAAAGTAAACCGTATCCGTTTCAAAGATAACGATTTTGCTGCAATTGCTGATTTTGATATGGCACAAGCAGCGGTTCAAGCAGCGAAAGAAAAAGGTAAGCAAGTTCGCGTAGGGAATCTCTTCTCTGCAGACTTATTCTATACGCCAGATTTCGAAATGTTTGATGTGATGGAAAAATACGGTATCTTAGGCGTAGAAATGGAAGCAGCGGGTATCTATGGCGTAGCAGCAGAATATGGTGCAAAAGCACTTTGTATCTGTACCGTTTCAGACCATATTCGTACACACGAACAAACTACAGCAGAAGAACGTCAATTAACTTTCAATGATATGATTGAGATTGCGTTAGAGTCCGTATTAATTGGTGATAAAGCATAATTTATCCGATTGATAAAATAAAAAAGAGCGGTCAATTTTACCGCTCTTTTGTTTTTTCTACTTCGCTTTCGCTATTTCTCATACCAAATTCGGTTTACATAGAGCACGACTTTGCCAGAGGGTGTTTCCACATGGATTTCATCATCAACGCCTTTCCCGATTAAAGCGCGCGCGACGGGAGAATCAATGGAGATCCAGTTTTTAGCGGGATCGAATTCATCGCAGCCGACAAGGCGATATTGCTTCACTTCACCTTCTTCATCTTCTAGCTCAACCCAGGCACCGAAAAACACTTTGCCTTCTTGTTTCGGGTGGTAATCCACGATTTGTAACACTTCTAAGCGTTTGGAAAGGAAACGCACACGGCGATCAATTTCACGTAAACGACGTTTACCGTAAATATATTCTGCGTTTTCACTGCGGTCACCAAGCGCAGCAGCATCTGAAACCGCTTGGGTAACTTTAGGACGTTCTTCTTTCCACAAAAACTTAAGTTCTTGGTCAAGCGCAAGCCAGCCTTGACGGGTAATGTAATTTGATTTTGCCATAATAAAAATAAAAGAAATTTTTTTGAATTATATTTGAGCCTGTTGTCTAAAACCAGTATTCTATTCCCGTTTTTATCGAATCCTTTAATAACAAAGAAGTCTGACAATGTTAAATCAACAAATTAGCCAAATTATTGCGGCAGAATTAACCGTTCAACCCAAACAAATCCTCGCCGCCATTCAATTATTAGACGATGGTAACACCATTCCATTTATTGCTCGTTATCGTAAAGAAGCCACAGGTGGCTTGGATGACACCCAACTTCGTCATTTTGAAACCCGTTTAATTTATTTACGTGAATTAGAAGATCGTCGTCAAACCATTTTGAAATCTATTGAAGAGCAAGGGAAATTGACCGATGAATTACGTGACAAAATCCATGCGACACAAAGTAAAACCGAATTAGAAGATTTGTATTTGCCATACAAACCAAAACGTCGCACGAAAGGGCAAATTGCGATTGAGGCAGGTCTTGAACCATTGGCTGATTTACTTTGGAACGAGCCAAAAAATGATCCTGAAACGGCAGCCGCGGAATTTGTGAACGCTGATAAAGGCGTAACAGATACCAAAGTAGCCCTTGATGGCGCACGCTATATTTTAATGGAACGGTTTGCTGAAGATGCAGGTTTATTAGCGAAAGTCCGTGATTATTTAGCAAAAAATGCCGTTATCGTATCTAAAGTGAACGAAGGCAAAGAAACGGAAGGCGCAAAATTCCAAGATTATTTTGACCACCAAGAATTGTTGAAAAATGTGCCTTCTCACCGTGCATTGGCCATGTTCCGCGGACGTAATGAGGGCATTTTACAATTAAGCTTAAATGCTGATCCTGATGCGGAAGAGGGAAGTCGCCAAAGCTATTGTGAAGAGATTATTCGTGATTATTTAGATGTACGTTTTACTGGTCAGCCTGCGGATAAATGGCGTGAGCAAGTGATTGCGTGGACATGGAAAATCAAAGTGTCGTTGCATTTAGAAACGGAATTAATGGCAAGTTTACGTGAAAAAGCGGAAGA
This sequence comes from Haemophilus sp., assembly GCA_015255025.1. Lineage (GTDB taxonomy): Bacteria > Pseudomonadota > Gammaproteobacteria > Enterobacterales > Pasteurellaceae > Haemophilus_D. The sequence goes on along the minus strand of JABZOY010000103.1, from coordinate 1,447 downwards.
AGAGGCTATTGATGTTTTCGCCCGAAATCTGACCGCACTTTTAATGGCGGCACCGGCTGGTGCGAAAAGTACTATGGGCTTGGACCCGGGCTTACGTACAGGAGTTAAAGTTGCGGTGGTGGATAACACAGGTAAATTATTAGACACTACCACCATTTATCCACACACGGGCCGTGAAGCTGAAGCACAAGTGGCGATTTTCAGCTTAATCCGTAAACATAACGTAGAGTTAATTGCCATTGGTAACGGTACGGCTTCTCGTGAAACTGAACGTTTTGCGAAAGAAGTGATTAAAGAAATCAAAGAAAATAAACCGCAAACCGTTGTGGTGAGCGAAGCGGGCGCATCGGTTTATTCCGCCTCTGAATTTGCGGCAAATGAATTCCCGAATTTAGATGTCTCTTTACGTGGTGCGGTCTCTATCGCCCGTCGTTTACAAGATCCATTGGCAGAATTAGTGAAAATCGAACCGAAAGCCATTGGTGTTGGGCAATATCAACACGATGTAAACCAAACCCAACTTGCGCGTAAACTCGATGCAGTGGTGGAAGACTGCGTAAACGCGGTAGGCGTAGATTTAAATACCGCATCCGCACCATTATTAGCTCGTGTGGCTGGTATGACGAAAACCTTAGCGCAAAATATTGTGGAATACCGTGATGAAAATGGGCGTTTTGAAAGCCGCAGCGAATTGAAAAAAGTGCCTCGTTTAGGGCCAAAAGCCTTTGAGCAATGTGCAGGCTTTATGCGTATTGCAGACGGGAAAAATCCACTTGATGCTTCAGGTGTTCACCCAGAAGCTTATCCTGTGGTCGAAAAAATCTTGCAAGCTACCGCACAATCTATTCAAGATTTAATGGGTAATGCAGGTGTGGTGCGCCAACTTGATGCTAAGCAATTTATTGATGAGCAATTTGGTTTACCAACCGTTCAAGATATTTTCAAAGAATTGGAAAAACCAGGGCGCGATCCGCGTGGTGAGTTTAAAACTGCTGTGTTCGCAGAAGGCGTGGAAGAAATCACCGATTTAAAACCGGGTATGATTTTAGAAGGTACCGTCACCAATGTGACCAATTTCGGCGCATTTGTGGATATCGGTGTTCACCAAGACGGTTTAGTACATATTTCATCATTAAGCGATAAATTCGTAGAAGATCCACATCAAGTGGTGAAAACGGGCGATATCGTGAAAGTGAAAGTGTTAGAAGTGGATGTGCCACGTAAACGTATTGCGTTGACGATGCGATTAGATGAAAGTGCGGTCAAAAATGACGGCAAATCTGACCGCACTTTAAGTGCAAAACCAAGAAGCAATGCGCCTCGCCAAGATCGTAATCCAAGAGGAAATAGTGCGATGGGTAATGCCTTTGCCGATGCGTTGAAAAATTGGAAAAAATAATTTCGTTATTTAGATGAACATTGTGGCCAAATAGGCGTACAATGAAGG
>JABZOY010000102.1:0-5459 GCA_015255025.1 Haemophilus sp. | reverse complement strand
TATTTAGGTCCTAACGGAATACCTAAGTTTAATAATAGATAAGGCAAAATCGCGACAATTAGGGCAAAACTCCAATATGCCATATCCATCTGTCCATCACGGAACATTAAAATACCAATGGCAGCAAATGAAACAATTGATAATCCACCCAATAATCCATCGATACCATCAATCATATTAAAGGCATTTATAATCGCAATTGTGGCAAATACAGTAATAATCAACCCAATAGAACCAAGTGTTAATTGGAATGGTCCGAGAATTTGACCTAAATGATCTAAATAAACATTACCTAAGTCGATCATTAAAATCGCAAGCACGGCTTGAATCCCTGCACGCAAGAAGGGACTAATATCGAAGCGGTCATCTAAGATACCAATTGCCAGTAGAACAAAAATACTGAATATATAAAGATAAGGTAAACGAAGTTGATCCCACTCCATTAAATAATAGCAAAGGTTTCCCATAAAAAGAGAAACACCGCCAATGAGCGGAATCGCACCTTGGTGACGTTTACGATAATTCGGCTTATCAACCAAGCCAATTTTATTGGCAATTGGTCGCATGACAATTAAAGTTAAAAATGCCCCTAAAAAAGTGACGAGAAGACTTAGCATAGTTTTTATCCTAAAATTTTTTTGCAAAGGATAACATAAAGAAAAATCAGCACACAAAGATTTTTCTCAAATTCAGTTTTTTAGTACAATATGACCACTTTTAATATAAGGATTCAAATCATGACAAAATCAACCGCACTTTTCTCTCGTGCACAAGAAGTTATTCCTGGTGGCGTAAACTCCCCTGTTCGTGCCTTTAAAGGCGTAGGTGGTACACCTGTATTTATTCAAAAAGCCAAAGGCGCTTATATTTACGATACCGAAGGCAAACAATATATCGATTATGTGGGTTCTTGGGGGCCTATGATTTTAGGTCACAACCACCCTGCAATTTTAGATGCAGTATTAAAAGCAGCAGAAAATGGTTTAAGCTTTGGCGCACCAACCCCCTCTGAAATTGATTTAGCGGAATTAGTCTGTGAAATTGTGCCATCTATTGAAATGGTTCGTATGGTGAGTTCTGGTACTGAAGCAACCATGACAGCTATCCGTCTTGCGCGTGGTTATACAAATAGAAGCAAAATCTTAAAATTTGAAGGTTGTTACCACGGCCATTCTGATTCACTTTTAGTAAAAGCAGGATCGGGGGCGTTAACACTTGGTCAACCAAGCTCACCAGGTGTACCTGAAGATTTTGCAAAACACACTTTAACTGCAGAATATAACAATCTTGATTCTGTTAAAAAGCTATTTGAAGAATTCCCTAACGATATCGCTTGTGTGATTATTGAACCTGTCGCAGGCAACATGAACTGTGTTCCACCAAAAGAAGGATTCTTACAAGGCATTCGTGAAATTTGTGATCAATATGGTGCACTTTTCATTATTGACGAAGTCATGACAGGTTTCCGTGTTTCACTTGCAGGCGCACAAGCTTATTATGGTGTAACACCGGATCTCACCACATTAGGTAAAGTCATTGGTGGCGGTATGCCAGTGGGTGCAGTGGGTGGTAAAAAAGTAATTATGCAACACCTTGCACCGACCGGTCCAGTTTACCAAGCGGGTACCCTTTCAGGTAACCCGATTGCAATGGCGGCAGGTTTAGCTTGTTTAACTGAATTGAAAAAAGATGGTAACGAACAACATCTTGCAGAATTAACCACTAAACTTTGTGATGGCTTAAAAGCATTAGCCCAAAAACACAATGTGCCATTCGTGATAAATCATGTAGGCGGAATGTTTGGTATTTTCTTCACTGACCAAAAACAAGTGACCTCTTATGCAGAAGTCATGAAATGTGATACCGAAAAATTCAAAGTGTTCTTCCACAAAATGCTCGATCAAGGCGTTTACCTTGCGCCTTCTGCTTTTGAAGCGGGCTTTATGTCTTTAGCTCATACAAATGAAGACATTGAAAAAACACTTGCTGCCGCAGATATTGCATTTGCAGCAGTTGCTTAAAACATAAAAAGTGCGGTTAAATTTAACCGCACTTTTTTATTTCATATTATAAACGTTCATAGAGCACGTTTTCTAACAATCCCCTTTCTTCTTCTGTTAATGCGATTCCTCTTTCATTTGTTAAAATGAAGAAGTCTTCGGCTTTTTCCCCTACTGTCGTAATTTTTGCATTACAAAGATTGAGTTTTAACTCGGTAAAAATTTGACTGATTTGAGCCAATAAACCGGGTTTGTCTAAAGCAACGATTTCTAACTCCGTATGCTCTTTTTTAGTTTCTTTCAAAAAACGTACATCTGTTTTTACGGTGAAATGTTGCAACTGTCGATTATTTGCAAAAGACATGGATGGCAATTTTTCGCCTAATAAAACAGAGGTTAATACCGTCTCTAATTCTCGGCGACGTTCTGAACGAACCAATTCACCATTTAATTCTGTGATGATAAAGCTATCGAATACATACCCATCATCCGATGTTAAAATTTGAGCATCATGAATACTGAATTTTTTCGCACCAATGGTTGAAACCACTTTATTAAATAAGTTAGCTTGATCAGGGCAATAAACAAAAATTTCAGTCCCACCGCTAGAAAAACGATTACTAATTTTAACCAGTACTTCACCATCAAATTCAGTTAACAACTCTGTATGCCATGCAATTTGTTTTGGGCTATTTCGTAAAAAATAATCATCTGGACAACGTTGCCAGAGTGCTAAGATTTTTTCTTCCGATAATTCTGGTTGATCTTCGGATAAAATTTCCATCGCCAATTGGCGGTTTTCAAGGATTTTTTCTTTATTATCTAATAATAAATTCATCCCTTGTCGGAATTGTTGCGACGTATAATCATAAAGTGAGGCAAATAAAGAACGTTTCCAGCTATTCCACAAGGTGCCGTTTGTTGCACAAATATCGGCAACCGTCAAACAAGTGAGATAATCTAAACGCACATGATTTTGTACACTTTCCGCAAAGCTCATCACAACTTCTGGATCATGAATATCTCGACGCTGTGCTGTGATTGACATGAGCAAATGCTCTCTCACTAGCCAAGCCATCGTTTCAATTTCTCGACGATCAAAGCCATGCAAATGAGCAAATTCAGCTATATCTTCAGCCCCTAACTCTGCATGATCCCCTCCTCGACCTTTCGCAATATCATGGAAAAGTGCGGCAACATAAAGCAAAGTGCGGTCAGAAATATGACTAAATATTTGATGGCAAATGGGATGGGGTTCTGCTTCATCTTCAGCTAAGAAACTTTCTAATTTCAACATCACTCGCAAGGTGTGCTCATCCACGGTGTAAATGTGGAAAAGATCAAATTGCATCAAACCTTCAATCCCCTGCCATTGTGGCAAATAAGCCGTTAGCACACCATATTGGTGCATTGGGAGAAATGCTCGCTGAATGGCTTTCGGTTGATTAAATAACCGAATAAATTTCTCTCTTGCTTCAGGAATATCACATAATTTCTGTGTCAAGCTTTCCAACGCAATCTGAAGTTGGCGTAATGTTGATGAATGAATTTCGGCTTGTTCATGCTGCGTTAGATAGAAAAAAAGATCCAGAATACGATCGGGATAACGTAAAAACAGATCGTCTTTACGTAAACACAAACTTTGATTTACTAGCTCAAAATTATCATCCAAAGGATGAATAGATACCTCGCCATTTGTTGATAAAAAATGTTCTTTATAATGCTTAATCAGGATATCGGTTAAACGAGAAATTGTGCGTAAAGCTTGGAAAAAACGTTTCATCATTTTTTCGACACCACGGTTTCTGTCGCCTTCAAAACCAAGCATCTCGCTCACTTTGATTTGACGATCAAACAACAAGCGGTTGTCATAACGTTTTAAAATCAAGTGTAAAGCGAACCGCACTTTAAATAAAAATTCTTGGCTTTCTAATAATTGTTGGTGTTCTGATGGATAAATAAAGCCACTTTTCAAAATGCCATCAAGGGTCATTTCCCCAGTGTGTCGTAATGCGATCCAATATAAAAGATGAAGATCCCGCAAACCACCTGGGCTGTATTTTAAATCGGGCTCTAAATTGTAACTGGTGTTGTGATAGCGCTGATAACGTTCAATTTGCTCTTGTACTTTAGCGTCAAAGAATGGTTTTATCGCCCAAAAATCTGGCTTTTTCAATATTTCCCCTAAAGCATTAAAAAGGGATACATCTCCTGATAAGTAACGGGACTCAAGCAAATTTGTAGCAATAGTAATGTCGTATTTGCCTTCCTTTTCACATTCTTCTAAAGAGCGAACACTATGCCCTACATCAAATCCACAATCCCATAGAAACTGAACGAGTTGACCAATTTTTTCTTCCGTTTCAGACTCTCTTTCTTCTTTTGAAAGAATAAGAACATCTAGGTCAGATAAAGGAAAGATTTCTTGTCTGCCATAACCGCCTACTGCAATTAAGGTGAAATGAGCTTTATCTAATTCAAATTGCTGCCAAAGCTGTTTTAACAAATCATCACAAAATTGTGTACGGTTAGCGATCAGCTTAAAAACGGAATAATCAGTAAAGTGCTGACGTTCAAACTTCTTCAAATTTTCACGCTGAATTTTGACCGCACTTGGCGTGAGTGGAGAGTCGAAATGATAAGGAAAAAGCATAGGTATTCCACAAACAAAACAATTATAAAAAAAGCCCACTATCGTAGGCTTTTAGCTGAACTTAAAGGTTATTCATTATACGTTGAATTCGACCTTCCGCAATTTCTTCATCACGAATGGTCATCACTTCACAACCGGTTTCTGTCACGACAATTTGGTGTTCATATTGTGCAGAATGGCTACGGTCTTTAGTTTTTACCGTCCAACCATCGCCCATAATGCGTACTTCTTTTTTACCCGCATTAATCATTGGCTCAATGGTGAATACCATACCAGGAACCAGTAACATACCAGTACCTTTATGTCCATAGTGAACAACATCCGGCTGCTCATGGAACTCGATACCCACACCATGACCACAGAGGTCACGTACAACACCATAACCATTCTTCTCGGCATGCTTCTGAATAGCATGACCGATGTCACCTACAAAGGAATAAGGTTTAGCTGCTTCTGCACCAATCTCAAGGCATTCTTTGGCTACACGAACTAATCGTTCCTTCTCAGGTGTTGTCTTTCCTATGATGAACATACGACTTGCATCAGCATAATAGCCATCTACAATCGTAGTCATATCAACATTGATAATATCACCTTCTTGAAGAACATCTTCTTTCTTTGGAACACCATGACACACAACTTCATTAATACTTGTGCATACACTCTTTGGATATCCCTCATAGTTCAAGCAGGCAGGGATTGCATTATGGTCTTTGCAATACTGCATACAGATATCATCAATCTCCTGAGTATTCATTCCTGCGTGGATAGCCTCAGCGACAGCATCCAAGCAGCCAGTATTGACT
>JABZOY010000101.1:0-5549 GCA_015255025.1 Haemophilus sp. | reverse complement strand
TCATAAATCTTGAAGCTTTCTTCAATACGGTGAATCCACCAAGTATAGCCTTGTTTTTTATGTTCTTCCCAATCGTAAAGCGGGTTGCCCCAAAGCTGCCCCGTTGCACTGAATTGATCGGCTGGAACCCCCGCAACAAAAAGCGGATTACGTTCTTTATCTAATTGGAAGAGTTCTGGTTTTGTCCAAACTTCAACGCTATCTGCCGCCACATAAATCGGCATATCACCGATGATCTTAATGCCTTTTTGATTCGCGTAATGTTTTAACTCGCCCCATTGTTTGAAAAAGAAATATTGCGTCACTTTAAAGTACTGAATTTGATCTGCTAACATCGTGCGATATTTTTCTAATGTTTTTGGATCGTGCGCAACAGCTTTTTTATCATCCCATTTTTGTAATGCTTGATTACCAAAATGCTCTTTAATTGCCATAAACTCAGCAAAATCGTCTAGCCACAAGCGGTTGTTTTTCTCAAAATTTTGGAAATCCGCTTGGAATGATTGATTCGATAAAAAATTTTTCACTGCCGTTTCTAAAATTGGACGGCGCGCAGAGAAGATACGATCATAATCCACACTAGTTGGATCATCACCAAAATTAACCGATGCATAATCCGCTTCTTTCAACAAACCCATTTGAGTTAATAAGTCAAAATCAATAAGGTGAGTATTGCCTGCAATTGCAGAGAAAGATTGATAAGGAGAATCACCATAACTGGTGGTGGTAAGTGGAAGAATTTGCCAATAAGTTTGTTTAGTTTCAACTAAAAAATCGACAAAATCATAAGCCGATTGCCCAAAGCTACCAATCCCGAATGCATTTGGTAGTGAGGTAATGTGCATAAGAACACCACTTGAACGAGTAAGCATAATATTTCCTCTAGGAAGTTATATTTTGGCACATTCTAACCTAAGCGTATTTTTATGCAACAACTTATACGTAAAAGTTTAAAACATTTTCATAAAAATATGACTAATATCACATTTTATACGTATAACATTTATGATTTTATGATATGCTATGGCGAAACCTATGGAACGAACGGTCGATAAAAGGATTAAAAATGAGCAAGTATAAACAGGTCTATAACGAGATAAAGACCCAAATTAACAATGGTAATTTAGCACCATTGCAAGAGCTCCCGAGTGAAAATGAACTCATGCAAAGCTATGGTTTTTCTAAAGATACTATTCGAAAAGCCCTTTCTTTACTTGAAATTGATGGCTACATTCAAAAGCAACAAGGCCGAAATTCGATTGTTTTAGAGCATGACTTATCTAAACCACAAATGCTTTCTGAAATTAAAACCGTCAGCGAATTAAATAGTACCTCAACGCACCAAGTAAAAACCACATTAACCAGCTTGTATATTGTGCAAGGTGAAGAAGAGCTGATGCATATTTTTAATGTCGATGATCAGATCGATTTCTACCGTATTGCTCGCCTCCGTGAAATTGATGGCGAAGCCGTTGAATATGAGGTTTCTTATTTTGATCGCCGCATCGTGCCTTTTATTAGCCGAGAAATCGCTGAACACTCTATTTATCACTATTTAGAAAACGAATTAAAATTAAAAATTAGTCACTCACAACGAAAAATTGTCTTTCGCTATGCAAACGAAGAAGAAAAAAAGGCAATTGATCTTGGTGAGTATGACATGGTTGTGAGTGTGACGAGTACCACTTATTTGGCGGATGGTCGACCGTTTCAATATGGGAGTATTAGCTATCGACCAGATAAAATTGCATTTACATCAACAGCAAGACGACATGTCTAGTTTTTGTAAATGATAGGTTGTTATTTAAAAAATTCATAAAAAAAGTGCGGTCATTTTTAACCGCACTTCTTTATTAAATTACTTTAACCAAAATTGTCCTTTTAAAATTTTTCCTAATGTCATCAGCACCAAACCGCTCATCATCAAGTTAGCAAAGATAAATGCGCCGTTTGCCACCCCACTCAGTACGTTATGATGAACAAAAGAAACCGCCCCATTCGCTAAAGAAGCTAATCCGAATGAAAAAGCCCAGAACCCAATATTCAGTCCTTTTTCACTAATCCAAGGAAACAGGCGAATTAAAAAGAACATTTGTAAAAAACCGTATCCCCATAAGAGTTTAACGAAAAGATCGATCTCTCCCCCATTAAGCGATAAGTAAGCCGACGAGCCCACAAATGCTGGAGCGAGAATGATCCCCATGGTTGGACGAAATTGTGGTTCAATCTGCAACACGCGTAAACGTTGGAATAACACAGGTTCATAAATAATCCAAGCAATCATCCCTGCACCTAAGAACAAATAACCTAAATCTTGATAGCCTAACAAGGCTAATGATGAGGCACTTGTAAAGTTAGTCGCCACAGAGGGCAAATAAAAAGGTGGCAGTGTCGATTTTTCCTCAAATGTGCCATCTTTCCATAACGCACTAATACGCACTGAAGCAAACAACAATTGCCCAATTGTCCCGAGCCAAATTAATCCCTCACCGATGGTAGGAAACCAACGATAAAGAACATCCCCGCTTAACATCGTTGTAATCGGTATTAATGCGATAAACGAAAAACGTATCGGGCAACAATATTCACCTCGTACTTCGTGAGAGAAATAAATCATTTTATAAATATAGAGCAAGACGAAAAGTGCCCATACTGAAACAGACGTTATGCCAATAATATCACTCACATTTCGAGAAAAAGAGAGCGTATCGCCCATATGCAACCAGGCTAAAGATAAAGCGCTTAAACCTAATGGAATCGCAAAATACCCTGTTGGTAATGGAAATGGTCGTTTATCAGTCATTATTATTCTCCTAAAAATTGATACCTTATAAGATTACCTCTAAATGCATGAATATTGATGTGGATTTATCTCAAAGACTAGAATAAAAATCTCATTTCTCTAGATGAAAGAAAGGGCTAATAAACATTAGCCCTAAATTGAATTTATATATTTTGGATTATTTGCAGATCACTTCTAATCCGCCCATGTAAGGACGTAATACTTCTGGCACCGTAATTGAGCCGTCTGCATTTTGATAGTTCTCAAGCACGGCGACTAAAGTACGACCGACTGCTAAACCAGAACCATTTAATGTGTGTACTAAGCGAGTTTTCTTATCCCCTTTCGCTTTACAACGTGCTTGCATACGACGGGCTTGGAAATCCCACATATTTGAGCAAGAAGAAATCTCACGATAAGTATTTTGTGCAGGCACCCACACTTCTAAGTCGTAAGTTTTGCAAGAACCAAAGCCCATATCTCCGGTACAAAGTAAGACTTTACGATATGGTAGATTTAAAAGTTGTAATACTTTTTCTGCATGGCCGGTTAATTCTTCAAGCGCTTCCATTGATTTATCTGGATCCACGATCTGTACCATTTCGACTTTATCGAATTGGTGCATACGAATTAAACCACGGGTATCACGACCATAAGATCCTGCTTCAGAACGGAAACATGGTGTATGTGCGGTCATTTTGATTGGCAAATCTGCTTCATCAATAATCACATCACGTACAAGGTTAGTGACCGGCACTTCCGCTGTAGGAATTAATGCGTAAGGTTGTTCGCCTTCTAGCGCTAAAGTATGGAATAAATCTTCACCGAATTTAGGTAATTGACCTGTACCATAAAGGGTCGCATGGTTAACTAAATAAGGCACATAAGTTTCTAAATAACCATGTTGTTCGGTATGAAGATCTAACATGAATTGCGCTAACGCACGGTGCATTTTAGCAATTTGACCTTTCATGACCGCAAAGCGCGCACCTGCTAATTTAGCCCCTGCGGCAAAATCTAAGCCATTGGCATCTTCACCTAATGACACGTGATCTTTGATCTCAAAATCAAAGGTACGCGGTGTACCCCAACGTAAAATTTCTTTATTTTCAGTGTCATCTTTACCTAATGGCACTTCATCTGCGGGAAGGTTTGGAATGCTTAACGCGATTTGATTGATTTCTGCTAACACCGCATCTAGTTGGGACTTCGCTTCATTAAGCTGTTCGCCCATGTTATCTACTTCAGCCAATAATGGTGCAATGTCCTCACCACGTGCTTTTGCCGCACCAATAGCTTTAGAACGCGCATTACGCTCTGCTTGTAATGTTTCAGTTTTTACTTGTAAATCTTTGCGTTGTTCTTCTAATGCGGTAAGTTTTTCCGTATCAAGAATAAAGTTACGTTTTACTTTTAATTTTTCTGCTACTTCAGCCAGATTATTACGGAGTAAATTTGGATCGATCATTGGAATTCCCTATTTTTCATTATGAAACAGATACCTTTATTCTAGCGTGCTTTGAGCAAATAAACCAGTTAAAACCCTGATTTTTCTTTAATTAACCACTTCAAAAAACATTCAATTTTGTGACCGCACTTTGCCATAATTTAATTTTGTGATCTCTGTCAAATTCTGAGAATGAGGCACTAGAAACAGCAAAAAAAAGTTCTATAATGAAAATGAACGTTAACCAAGAGGAGTAACCTATGTTTCCTGAATTTCGCGATTTAATCACTAAGCTTAAAAACAAAGATGCTTATTTCGATCGCTTGTTTGAAAAGCACAATGCATTAGACCAAGAGATCAAAAATAAGATTGATAACATAGAACTCGCTACTCATACGGAAATTGAGAACTTGAAAAAAGAAAAATTACGGATTAAAGACGAGCTCTATCAATACTTGAAAAAGAAAGCAGCTGAGTAATTGGTTTAATGTGAAGACAAAGTGCGGTGAAATTTACCGCACTTTTTTGTTTTAAGTGGTTTTGTTTTTTTGAGAGCCCAGATAAATCGCCACTAATGTCAGCACTGCCCCCGCCCATTGCCAATGATTGATGGGCTTATCTAATCCAAAATAATCAATTACGAGCGCCACCACCGGTTCAGAAAGAAGCAACAAACCGGTTAAACCTAACGACAAATAAGGAATGGTATAAGCAATCATGCCCCAGGCGACACATTGCATCACAGCACCATAAATGAAGACTAATCCCCAATCGGTGAAAGTGGTAGGATAGAGGTTATCGGAATTAAAAATCAACGAAGGAACAATTAAGACAAGCGCACCACTTAAACTCAAAATAAACATTAACGAAAATAAAGCGGTGGGTTCTTCTTCGTGCACTTTTTTAATCATAATCATTGAAGCCGCAAGCATGCCTGCCGAAATGAGCCCAATGATAATGCCGTACATGCCTTCAAAATTATATTGTAGTTCTTCCCCTGTGATTAAGACAACTCCCACAACCGCTAAAAATAGACTTAACATTTGTAGTTTGCTTTGACATTCGCCAAAGAATAAATACCCAATTGCCGCCAAGAAGAAAATCTGCAAGCTATTCAGCAACGTTGAAATACCCGGTCCTACCGCATATACACTTTCATGCCAAAAGGATAAATCAAAAGCTAAAAAGATGCCGGCTAATGCGGCATACATCATCGCTTTACGGCTTTTTGGAAAACGCTGTCTTTTTAATTTCATTAAGAACCAGAAAATAAAAGAGGCAATAAGTAAACGCCAAAATGCAATGGCATAACCACCCACT
>JABZOY010000100.1:0-5587 GCA_015255025.1 Haemophilus sp. | reverse complement strand
ATACACTACCACTCACACCAAAACTGCTGCCACTATAATTTGAGTGATTTTCAATATCTGAATGAGTAATGCTGCCAGTGCTAAAATGGTTTTTACCATCTGCTTCTGCCTTTTGGGTAGACGTAATCAATGCACCTTTAAGATCGGTATGCTTATTAACATTAATATCATAGCCTTCATCACCGGCATAAATTCCTGCCTGTTCATTCACGCTTGCATGATCAGCATTGATTTTCGATTTATTGAAACTACCACCTGCGGCAAAACCATAGCCTACTGTCACACTACCACTTGCATTCATTTGTTTACCATGGTAGCGAGATTTATCTTGCAAGCTCTCGATATTGAGGTTTTCCGCATCCAATTCAACACGTTTACCCTTCACTTGACTGCTTGCAAGAGTGACATCACCACCTGCATTAATCACGGTTTTACTTTGGCTATCACCTACATGGCTTGCGACATAAGTGGTTTCATCACCATTACCGTAACCTTTTCCGTAATTACCGCCGAAAGTAACCCCAGCAACCGCACCATTACTCACTTTAATGGCTACCCCCGCATTAAAACCACTCGATTTATTGGTACTACGTTCTTGGTGGTTTTGTTCTGTGGCTTTGATATTGACTTGGTTATCTGCCATCAATGTCGTGCCTCGCTTACCTGAGATGTCTGAACCTTCAATATTAATGTTCGAATCCTTTCCTGCGCCTGTCGCCATAATATTTACTTTGCCGCCAGCATTAACTTGGGATTTATAGGCTGTTGTACCTTCAGTATGCGTGCGAGATTCATTTTTTTGTTGGCCATAAGTGATTTGTACACCAATCACAGAATCTACATTTCCTGTGTCACTCATAAATTTTCCGACATCATTTGTAGCTTGTCCGACAGATTGAGCTGCCCGATAAGCATCAAAACCAGCATTAGCTGCTGCCATCGCATTCACACGACCATGCTTACTTTCACCTACTTGTCTAGTTGATTGCACTGCGCCTTGTACTGCTTGAATAGCAGAAATAACAGGAGAGGTAATAGCAATAGTTAAACCTTTTTGCTCAAATTTTTGTTTGGTATTGGTTTCATATTTATCATCTGCAGCTTTAATGTCGACTTTTTTCGCCAGAATATTTACATCGCCGTCTTTGATTGCACTCACCTTGCTGGCGCTTTGAGTATAAGTGTTTTCCGCAATCATCGTCGTATTACCGTTCAAGCTACCTACTTGGCTACCTTGTGCATAACGCTTCGTTTCGTCACTTTCTGCGGTTTGTTTTTGAGAACCAAAGGTAATACCAATACCACCACTAAGCGCTCCAGATCTTTTTTTGCTGTAATAATCATCGGAGTAAACTCGGTTCTCTGCCTCGTGTATATCAATATTATTTGCTTTAATAACCAATCCATTTTCAGCTACAGCATTTGAACCCTGAATATCGACATTACCATTATTCGAATGAATATAAATTTTATCTGCATCTAAGGTTGAGCCCTCTGCAATATCATAATTATGATTATGACGACGAGTTTCGCCTTTTGATTGGAATACACCATGCTTAGTCCATTTTGTTGCCTCTGATAAACGTTCTTGCTGACGACTTTCATGAATATTAATATCACCTTCTGAAAGCACGCTCATTGTGCCATTACTGACCGCAGAAGCCCCGCGCATTTCAATAGCATTTTTACCAACAAAACGAGCATCGCCTTCAATATTAAATTCTGACCCAATCTCATTATTCTGGTTGAGTTTATAATAGTTATTACTGTCTTTTACAAAATATTGTTTATTTTCAGTTTCTACCGTACCAACATTAAGCGTATTGCCAGCTTGAATATCCGCATTCCCTTTCACATTAATCTGTGCACCTTTGAAGGTAATATCTTCCGTGGCTTGTAATAACAACTGCCCTGGATTATTTTTCTCTCCTACATTAATTGCACCAACACGATTAATCGTTTTATGCTTAAAGTGTCGATTATCTGCTGTTTCAGAAAGTGTGCTGGCAATGTTGATATTTTTCGCATGACCAACCAAATTTTCTGTGGCGTTAAGTTCACCCCCTAAATTATCTAGGCGATTTTTCGCAAACAAATAAAGTTCTCTGCCTTGCAGTTTTCCACCCAAATTTTCAATATTATTGGCACTTAAGTGGGTAAGGTTACGACCTGCTATCACGCCACTATTTTTCATATCGCCTTGCGTATTGATAATCACATCATTTGCAGAAATCACTGCGCCACGACTGTCAATATCCGTATTACGCCCAACAATATAAACTTGTGGTACAAGTACCTCTGCTTTACTACCATCTTTGAGTGTAACTTCACGTTTAACCATCCACACCATATCAGATGTCAGTTCTTTCATCTGTTCTGATGTTAATGCTACACCTGGAATCAAATTTAAACGCTTAGCATATTGTGCACCATTATCCATCAGGGCTTTATATTGATCATAATCTGATAAATACCCATCAAGGAAACGTCTGCCTGTCAGCTTATTAACTTGCTCGTTCACTAAGCGTTGCTCATAGAAACCATCACCTAAACGTTTAAGCAAATTTTGAGGATCATTGCGTAATTGCTTAAACATATAGTCAGAACTTAGCCATTTTGATTTCTGTGTAAAACGTGGATCTGTTTCAACCAAAAACTGTCCTGATGCTGCTGGGTTAATTTTATAAAGACTTGCTTGTGGTAATGAAATATCCGGTAGGTGTGTTTTTATACCAAGATTATCTTTATTTTTTACCACACCAGAGGTAAGCACTGCTAAATCAACACGATTTGTATTGAGATCTGTTTTTAAAGGTGTTTTCTGTTCAAGAGATACTCCTTGAAAATCAGATTTACTATTAACGGTTGTCCCTGTTTTTTCGACAGGTTCACCAATTGTCAATAGTTTCAAACCAAAACTAAAATCTTGTGTTGGATGAACATCCGTAAAATCTTTGTAATTGTGATAGTGGTAATATTTTTTTCTTTTTCTTCTGATATGTTTTTCTTGAACAAATTCACCTTGATCTGTGATATCAATATTACCGATTAAATCATCATTTTCTAACTTAGATTTTGAGCTACGCAACCGATCATTTGTCGATTGAGTAAAGACTTTATCATCCAGTAGCACTTTCTGTCCCACAAGAATTTGGCTCTGTTTATTATGAAGATCTTCTCCAGAAAGATGCAATTCCCCACCTATTAAGATTTTTGCTGGATCTTGATGTTCAATTGTAGAAGTTGTTGTTGTACGGGTATAATGCCATCTTTTCCAGCCTTCCCCCGCAATTCTCGAACCATCATTCAATTTAAGATAAGAATGGCGACTTCTGCTTCCATCATTGATATAGAAATAGCCATCTCTACCTCCACGGTAACGATGTGTATCACTTCCTAACGAATATTCATTAATCCATTCTTTTTCTACTTTTTTACCTAATCTTAGGTGTAAATCTTGGTTTAAAAGATGATGTGTCTTAATCCAACCACTTCCTAAAGCTTCAATGGTCGCACTACCGTTATCAATACTATTTGCATAACCAGTTGCTTGATTATTTTCATTTAACTGTCCACCAATATAGATATTACCTAAACTCATAATAAGTGAATGGTTACGGTTTACTAAATTACCGACACCTAAATCAAGTCTCTCACGAGCAGCAATTGTCGCTGCTGTTCCATCAGTGTTCTCAAGATTATTTAAATTATTTGCTTGAATGGCAAGATGACTACCATAAATACGTGCAGTACCGATATTATTGACATCATTGGCTTTAATCACTGTGGTGTCACCATCTATTAAACCAAAGTTATCCAGTTTATTGGCTTGAATGCGAGTGTTTATCGAGGAAATTTCTGCATTAGCATTATTTTGAATAGTCGCGCCTTCAACTGATGCTGAATTACCTACCACAAGGTTAGAATTATTAACAAAATCACCTTTTGTTTTAAAAGTAAGATTATTACCTACACCAAAGGCTTTATTAAGCGTAAAGCTATCATTTAACTCAATACCCAAATCACCTTTTGTTCTAATCGAACCTTCATCCGCTAATGTTTTGGCTTGTAATGTTGTGCCAATCACCGATTCAATTTTTCCTAGTGCATTATTTACAACCAAGGTTAAATCTGGATTTACAATATCAACTCGACCAGCCGATAAAATCTCACCTTGTTGGTTATCAAGAGATTGATTAACTGTAATATTTGCTGATTTTCCTGCATAAATACCACCAGATTGGTTTTCAATATGCTCTGCATTTATTACTAAATTAGTTGTTTGAATACCTTGAGTAGGGGTATCTTGTTTAGCTTTTGTATTTTTATTATTTACATTTGTAACATTTAACACTAAACGATTTGTTGCACTAACCAAAGAGCCTTTATCACCTTCAGACTGGTTATCCATCTTGGTCAAATTTAATGTTGCATTCACACTTTGAACAATGCCACCTTTGTTATTTAAATTTGTACCAGATAATGTTAAATCCTGAGATGAAATTACACCTTGTGCATTATTTATTGCAGCAGAAGAAATCGCTGCTGTTTTCGCTGAAATATCACCTTGTGTATTATTCAAATTTTGGGTTTGAATCGTTAAATCAGACTCTCCCTGAATCACTCCTTTAAGGTTATTTAAATCATTTGCAAGCAATGTCGCACGAGAAACAGATGAAATAATGCCATCTTGGTTGTGTAAATTTTCTGTCTTTAATGATAGTTCACCTTGGTTATAAACAATACCACGCTGATTATTAAATTGATTAATTGATAAATCTGCGCGATTTCCGACAATTAACTTCCCTTCCTCATTATTAACTTGCTGTGCAGCCAATAAAACCTGTCCACCTAACATTTCACCTTTTTGGTTATTCAAGGTTGAAGTACTAATATCAAGACTATTTTTTCCAAATAAATAACCAGATTGAGACTCTATATGTCCTGCATTTGTGTTAAGTTTCACACCTTGATTTGACCAAATCACACCTTGATTATTTTGAATTAATGGCGTTTGAACAGAAAGCGTACCTTCTGCGACAATTTTTCCTTCAGTATTGTCTAATCCCTTTTGTACATTTAATGCAAAAGCTTCGGCGCCACGTTGAATCCAACTGCCCTGATGATTATTAAGTTGAACACTATCCACCACAAAATGATCAGCATTCAAATGTGCATTTTCAGTTGAAATAAGATTTGGGTTGCTTAATGTTGTTTTTCCTTCGCTATATAGCGTTGTTTTATTCAGATTTAAAGCTGATTGAGCAGATTGGAGAGCGATGCGATCTCCACTTAATTGACTATCAGATAAATCAACCATTTCCGCTCTCACATTAATCTCACCACTCGCTAGATGTTTTGCTTTGGATGAAATGGTCTTTTCAGCTGAAAGAGTAAGATTTGCACCTTGTGTATGTTGAGTATCTAGAGAACGAATTTCACCTTGCGTAGTATCCTGTACCGTAACGCCAGCAGCAACTAAAGCACCACTTTTTACTTCAATATTTTTTGCCTGATACTGAATATCGCCCTTAGCAACAGTTTCACCGGTTTGAGTAACTTTATCCTTAGCTTGAACAAAGCTCCC